>CAJWAC010000023.1 GCA_913020555.1 uncultured Polaribacter sp.
TTGTTTTTGGGAGTTTTTGGGAGTTGTAAAAAGCCCAGAACAATTGATATTAATACTGACCGATTGTTGAAAAACATTGAAACGCTATCCCATGACTCATTCGAAGGTAGGGCATTTTCAAGGCCAGGAAGTATAAAAGCCCAAAAGTTTATCATAGATAAATTTAAACAACTTGATTTACAAAAAGTAGCCAATAATAATTATTTACAAGTATTCTCGCATAACTTTAAAGGAAAACTAAGGCGTGAGGTTTTTCCTATGCACAAATCAAAGCCTTTAAATGATTATTCTAATATACCAGATACAATAGCTTCAGGCGCTAATGTAATAGGTATGTTAAAAGGTCAAAGTGATAAAAATTTTATAATAACTGCACATTATGACCACTTAGGCATAAGAGACGAAAAAATTTATAATGGAGCAGATAGTAATGCTTCAGGAACAGCGGCTTTGTTTACCATTGCAGCATATTTTAAAGATAAACCTACTAAACATAATTTAATTTTCGCTGCTTTGGATGCTGAAGAAATAGGATCTTTGGGTGCTAAACACTTCTTAAAAACCTTTAATGATAAATCAAATATTGTACTAAATATTAATTTGGATATGATTGCACATAGTGATTACGATCCTGAATTATTTGCTTGTGGCTTGCATCATTATCCATATTTAAGACGGCCCTTAGAAACTATTCATTCAGAAGAAATAATTTTTCTTTTTGGTCATGACGATCCTGATAATAAAACACAATCAGATTGGACTTTTTCTTCTGACCATCGTATTTTTCACAAAGAAAACATACCATTTATCTATTTTGGAGTTCCAGATCATAAAGATTATCATAGACATACAGATACCTACAGCACGATAAACAAAGAATTTTATATTGAGGCTGTAAAAATTATAATTCAAGCGATTGAAAACTTTGATGAAAAATTGACTAAAGATTAGTTTTTTTCAACAAAAAATACAAAACTTAGAATCATAATTGTTTTGAAATTTAGACTTTTAAAATATAACCTAAGTTGTATTTAAAAATACCTTTTTTTAAAACTGCGATTCAGAATAAAATCAGGATTTAAGCAAAACAAACTGACAAATATTTAAAAAAGTAAGAAACAGTTCAAATCAGAACTATTCAAATTTCAAATAGAAAAAAAACTACTGAAAATATTTATAGAGTTCAAGAAAATACAGGTAAATATGGCTAAAGAATTTGTAGAGTAATCCATTAAAATCACTCTTAGCAAAATAATTTTTAAGCTTTTAATAAATGATTACCTATTGCACAGTCCAAACAACGTTTCTTTGTGCAATAGTTATTTTTAAGCTCCAATAAAGATTGACTTTCCAAAGCATTTTTAGATAATACCTTCATTTTACTAAATTTAGAAATAACACTATTTTTCTCTGATGTTACTTGTCTAATTAAGTTTAAGAAAATCTCATCTTTCAAAACACCCTTATTTTTTTGATAAACAAATTTTAATGGTATAATCGTATTGATTAAAATAAGGTCTATAAAAGATTTTGTAAGTTTCTTTTGTGCTTTTTTAGAGGATTTTTCAAAAGTATAATGTGATTTCCAAAAATCGTGTATTGTTATAGAAAACAACTGATAAAACTGCTCCTTATGATCTGTAATCATTAATTTCGAAAATAAATTTTGATGTTTAAAATACAATGCAACTAATTGTGCTAATCTAGTCGTTGGAAAGTTATTAGGTCGCATTCTAAAAAATTGAAATAAATTTCTAGAAATCGGTTTTAGGCGATATTTGTGTTTTAAATAAGCATAATCATCCTTTAAAGTTTTATGATATGGGTCTTGTATATCTTCTTCAAGAAAACCAGCTTGACCAAAAAATAAAGCCATTAATTCCTGTTCATTAGAGCGTACTTTTCTAACTACAGAAAAATCAATTGACTTTGCCATTTGTAAGAAAGCATCTCCATTTATTTTTAAACCAAAATTCTTTGCTAGTAAAAGGAATGCAGTTGCTTCAAAATCATATCTAGTATGTTGTAAAAATTCTTTTATAATTTGAGACTTTCTCTCCAAACGATCAAAATACAAACGTTCTAACCAATTGTTCAATAAAAAATCATCTATACTTGTAACCTGATTCTCGCAAGGTATCCAATTTTGTTTTTGATAAATTAAACTATTGTAATTTTTAAGTAAACTTTCATTTACAAATTTTTTCAATTCTAATGTAGGTAAAGGTTTGCTGTTTTTCATATAAATATCTACATCATGCTCCCAAACTACGTGTAAAATAACTGCATCATAATTTACATCTTCTTCATGTTTGTGTAAATACCAATCAGAAGATTTTATGTGTATCTCTATATTGCCAACCCAAAGTTGATTATCAATTTCTAAATGTGCATTTGAAAAATCCGGTCCTTCATTTTTATTATGTAACCCCGCCTTTTTAACAAAAATCGTTTGTTTGTTTGTTGTTTGTAAAACAGAAGTATAAAATAACTTATACCTCCATAAATAATGGAGAAAATCTTCAGTCATAGCTTTTTCTTTTCAAGGTACAAAAAATTTATACTATCATCAATTTTTATAATTATGGAAGCATTTTTAAACTGGTTGGATAAACTAATTTTGCAAAAAATAATTATATGAATATTATAGATAGTTTAAAGTGGAGATATGCTGTCAAAAAATTTGACAGTAATAAATCTGTACCTCAACAAAAAATAGAAACACTAAAAGAAGCTTTTAATTTAACTGCAACCTCTTATGGATTGCAACCTTTAAAGTTATTAGTTATAAATAAAAAAGAAATTCAGAAAGAGCTAGTTGAGCATTCTTGGAATCAACCTCAAGTTTTAGAAGCTTCTCATTTATTAGTGATTTGTATACCAAAAGAATATACGACTAAAGAAGTAGAAAATTACTTCAAATTAGTTCAAAAACTTAGGCAAACACCAGATTCGATATTAACTCCTTTTAAAGAGTTTTTAACGGCTGAAATTGAGAAAAAAACACAAGAAGAGTTATTCATATGGAATAAAAACCAAGCTTATTTAGCTTTAGGAAACCTATTAACAGTCTGTGCTTCAGAGCAAATAGACTCTTGCCCTATGGAAGGTTTTGTTCCTGAAAAATATGATGAAGTCCTGAATTTAGGAGAACAAAATTTAGCATCAACCTTGGTTTTACCCATTGGATTTAGAGCTGATGACGATTATATGAAAGATTTAAAAAAGATTCGTAAAAACATTGATGATGTTGTGATAGAAATGAACTAAAAGTTATTTCAAAATATAAAGGCCTTCTATTAAAGAAGGCTTTTTTTTGGCCTTATAAAAACGTATTTTTGACAAATAAATTTTAGAAAATCCTTTAATGACTAAAGATATTAGAAACATAGAACCAAAAGTAGTTTGGAACCATTTTGCAGATTTAAATGCTGTTCCTCGTCCGTCAAAAAAAGAAGAGAAAGTAATTCAGTTTATGCTTGATTTTGGTAATAGACTAAAATTACAAACTAAAGTTGATAAAGTTGGGAATGTTATCATTTTAAAACCAGCAACTTCTGGAATGGAAAACAGAAAATCCATTGTTATGCAAGGACATTTAGATATGGTGCACCAAAAAAATGCAGATACAATTTTTGATTTTGAAAAAGAAGGTATTAAAATGTATGTTGATGGTGATTGGCTAAAAGCTGAAGGGACAACTTTAGGCGCAGATAATGGTTTAGGCGTTGCAGCAATTATGGCTGTTTTATCTTCTACTAATATTTCCCATCCAGCAATTGAGGCTCTTTTTACAATTGATGAAGAAACGGGGATGACAGGTGCAATGGGTTTAGAAGGTGGAATTTTAAAAGGTGAAATCTTATTAAATCTAGATACTGAAGAAGATGATGAGATTGGAATTGGATGTGCGGGAGGTATTGATGTTACTGCCACTAAAAATTATGTTGAAGAAAAAGTTACTGAAAACGCTATAGGTTATTCAATTTCAATAACCGGTTTAAACGGGGGACATTCTGGAATGGATATTATAAAAGGTTTAGGAAATGCCAACAAAATAATGAATCGATTGCTTTTTGATGGTTATGAAAAATATGGTTTACGAATTTCTGAAATTAATGGAGGAAGTTTGCGAAATGCCATTCCAAGAGAAAGCTTTGCAAAACTATGTATTGACAACAATAAAAGAGCCTTGTTTTTAGAAGAAAAAAAACTTTTAATTCGTGACATAAAAAATGAGTTTTTAACTATAGAAGAAAATTTAAACATTGAAATTAAAGAAATTGAAACTCCAACTACTGTAATGGAACCTAGTAGTCAAATAAAATTTTTAAATTCTATTTATGCCACTTTAAATGGAGTTTATAGAATGAGTCCTGATGTTGAAGGATTGGTAGAAACTTCAAATAACATTGCCAAGATTATTGTAAAAGAAGGTAAAATTAAAATTGCTTGTTTAACACGTTCTTCATCAGAAAGTAATAAATGGGATTTGGCAAATTCTTTACGCGCGTGTTTTGAATTAGCAGATTTTAAAGTTGATTTTTCTGGAGAATATCCTGGATGGTTGCCAAATATGAATTCATCAATTTTAAAAACATTAGAAAGTACGTATATCAACTTGTTTAATGAAAAACCTCATATTGCTGCCTGTCATGCTGGTTTAGAGTGTGGTATTTTAGGCCAAAATTACCCAGAAATGGAAATGATTTCTTTTGGACCAAATATCAAAGGAGCCCATTCTCCAGACGAAAGAGCTCAAATTTCATCAACACAAAAATTCTGGAAATTACTTTTAAAAGTACTTGATAATATTCCAGAAAAAACAATCTAAATCACAATTTAAAATCAATTTTATAATCCTATTTTTTTGCTATAAAATTGTTTAAAAACTTAAAAAAACAAAACACAATAAGCTATAAAACAACTTATTGTGTTTTTATATTTTTGTTAACATCTTTACATCAATTAAAACAGAAAAAAATGTAATTTTACTCTTTAGTAACCAAAAGTTATTATGGGAAAAATTATTGCTGTTGCAAATCAAAAAGGAGGCGTTGGTAAAACAACTACAAGTGTTAACTTGGCAGCTTCTTTAGGGGTTTTAGAAAAAAAAGTTTTACTAATAGATGCTGATCCTCAAGCAAATGCCTCATCTGGTTTAGGAGTGGATGTAGAAGCTGTGGAATATGGTAGTTATCAGGTTTTAGAACATACTGTAGCTGCAAAAGATGCTATAGTTAAAACAGATTCACCGAATTTAGACATTATTCCTGCTCATATAGATTTAGTTGCCATAGAAATTGAGCTAGTAGATAAGCAAGATAGAGAATATATGTTACAAAAGGCTGTACAAGACATTAAAAATGATTACGATTATATTTTGATTGATTGTGCTCCTTCACTAGGTTTAATCACCTTAAACTCTTTAGTAGCTGCAGATTCCGTGATTATTCCAATTCAGTGTGAATATTTTGCACTTGAAGGTTTAGGGAAATTACTAAATACGATTAAAAGCGTGCAAAACATACACAACGCAAATTTAGATATCGAGGGTTTATTATTAACAATGTTTGATTCTCGCTTACGCTTATCAAATCAAGTAGTGGATGAAGTTAGAAAACACTTTTCTAGCATGGTTTTTGATACAATCATTAGAAGAAATACACGTTTAGGTGAAGCCCCAAGTTATGGAGAAAGCATAATTGCTTACGATGCAACAAGTAAAGGTGCTATAAATTACTTAAATTTGGCGCAAGAATTATTAAAAAAGAATTCGTAAGATGGCAAAAGCTACTAAAAAGCAAGCTTTAGGAAGAGGATTATCTGCATTATTGCAAGAAACACCAAACATCAATTCTGCATCAGATAAAAATGCAGATAAAGTTGTTGGTAATATTATAGAAATTGAATTAGATGTAATAGATGTAAATCCATATCAACCTAGAACGTATTTTGATGAAGAAGCTTTGCGTGAATTAGCGAGCTCAATCAAAGAATTAGGGGTAATTCAACCGATCACTGTTCGTAAATTGGAAGGAAATCAATTTCAATTAGTTTCAGGTGAACGACGCTTTAGAGCATCAAAATTAATTGGGAACAAAACAGTACCTGCTTACATTAGATTTGCCAATGACCAGGAAATGCTTGAAATGGCATTGGTTGAAAATATTCAGCGTAAAAATTTAGATCCTATAGAAGTAGCACTTTCATACCAACGTTTAATTGATGAAATTCAATTAACGCAAGAAGAATTGAGCATGAGAGTTGGTAAAAAACGTTCTACAGTAACCAATTATTTACGTTTGTTAAAGTTAGACCCAATATTACAAACGGGGATGAGAGACGGTTTTATTTCTATGGGCCATGGACGTGCAATGATTAATGTAGAAAATACGGAAGATCAATTAGCTATCTATGAAAAAGTTTTAAGGGAAAAACTATCGGTAAGACAAACCGAAGATTTAGTTAAAAACTTAAAGAAAGGATCAATTACCAAAGCAAAAAAGAAATCAATCCCATCTTTTGTTAGTAAAAGTAAAAAAGAAATTAGTGCTTTTTTTGGTCACAAAATAGATATTACAATGGGTAATAATGGAAAAGGAAAAATTTCAATTCCTTTTCATTCAGAAGAAGATTTTAATCGTATTAAAAACTTACTGAAATAGGTGTTTTTAAAAAAAAACATATTACTACTTTTTTTTGCTTTAGTTGTTGCAAATCTTTTTGGACAAAAAGATACCATTTCAACTAAGAATAAAAAAAGCGATTTAAAAATTAAAGGAAAGCTCAAAATCCAACAAGGTATTTATGACCCTTTAGCACCATCTAAAGCGGCATTTTATTCTGCAATTTTTCCTGGTATGGGGCAAGCTTACAATAAAAAATATTGGAAAGTACCCATTGTGTGGGGAGCGTTAGCAATACCTGCATATTATTATCAAATAAATAATAGCGATTATAAACGATATAGAACTGCTTATAGATTAAGAAAAGCTGGTTTACAAGACGAATTTACTTTAGATGATGGAACAGAAGTAATATCTCTTACTACACTAGAAACAGCTCAAGAAACGCTGCAAGAAAATAGAGATTTTTCACTTTTATCAGGCATTATTGTATATGTGTTACAAATTTTAGAAGCAAGTGTAAATGCGCATCTGCTACAATTTAATACAGATGATAACTTATCATTAAGACCTACTTTTATGGCTGATCCTGTAAAATTCGAAGCACCAACTGTTGGTTTAAAATTTAAATATACTTTTTAAAATGAAGATTGCACTTTTAGGTTATGGAAGAATGGGTAAAGAAATTGAAAAAATTGCAGTTTCTAGAGGTCATGAAATTGTTATTCGTAAAGATATGGATGATGTAATTGACATTACTTTGGCAGATGTAGCAATAGATTTTAGTATACCAAATTCTGCCTTTAACAACATAACTAATTGTTTAAATAATGATATTCCTGTAATTTCAGGAACCACAGGCTGGCTTGAGAAATATGATGATGCTGTTGCTTTATGCAAAAAACAACAAGGAGGTTTTATTTATGCATCCAATTTTAGTGTTGGGGTAAATATCTTTTTTGAAGTTAATAAACAATTGGCAAAAATGATGAGTACTATAGAAAACTATAATGTTTCTATGGAAGAAATTCATCACACAAAAAAATTAGACGCACCAAGTGGTACAGCGATTACTTTGGCAGAAGGAGTTATTGAAAACTCTTCAAAAAAAGAATGGGAATTGGGAAGTATTTCATCCGAAGAAAATATTCCTATTGTAGCAAAAAGGATTCCGGATGTACCAGGAACACATTCTGTCTGGTATAAATCTGAAGTAGATACCATAGAAATTAAGCATACAGCGCATAATAGAAAAGGGTTTGCTTTAGGTGCGGTAATTGCTGCAGAATGGATTATTGGGAAACAAGGTGTTTTTTCTATGAAAGATGTGTTAAACATCTCCTAAAAACTGTAACTTTTTTTTTATTTTGCGCCTTACAAACATCAAATTATTTCCATTTTAAGGAAACTAAAAATATATTATGACTTACACACAATGGTTTATCTTTTTTATAGCAATACAAGTAATACACTTTTTAGGAACTTGGAAATTGTATGTAAAAGCAGGAAGAAAAGCTTGGGAAGCAGCAGTGCCTGTTTATAATGGAATTGTTTTAATGCAAATAATTAATCGCCCAAAATGGTGGATTATATTATTGTTTATTCCTGTTGTAAACTTATTAATGTTTCCTGTTATTTGGATAGAAACTATAAGAACTTTTGGTTTTTATAAAAAACTAGATTCATTTTTAGTACTCGTAACTTTAGGATTATATATTTTTTATATCAATTATGCAACCGATGGTGAATACAATTCCGAAAGAAGCACAAAACCAAGATCAGAATTAGGCGAATGGGTGAGTTCTATAACTTTTGCAATTATTGCTGCAACTTTAGTACATACTTATTTTATGCAGCCTTTTACAATACCAACCTCATCTTTAGAGAAATCTTTATTAGTGGGTGATTATTTATTTGTGAGTAAATTCCATTATGGTGCAAGAGTACCATCAACCGTAGTTGCAGCTCCAATGGTTCATGATTCTTTGCCTTTTACAGGCACAGCATCTTACTTAAAAAGTCCTCAATTACCTTATACACGTTTACCAGGCTTACAAAAAATAAAGAATAATGATATTGTTTGTTTTAATTGGCCCGCAGATTCTTTAGCTACAATGTGGGGAGATAATTCTGGGAAATTCACTTATAAACCAGTAGATAAAAAGACAAATTATGTAAAACGTTGCGTTGGAATTGCAGGAGATTCTCTTGAGATGAAAGATGGCTATTTTTACATTAATGGGAAAAAGAATGCGTTGCCTTACAGAGCAAAATTGCAATTTTATTATACTTTTGAAAGCAAGAAACCTATTTCTCAAAGTACATATCCTAAATTTTTATTAGATAAGGAAAGAACAGGAGTTTATAAAATTTTGACTGAATATTGGGAAAATGAAAAAGTACAAAAAGCAATAAAAGAAAATGGAAACCTCTCAAAAATAGGACAAGATTCGTTATACACAGAGGTTGCTGGTGGTGTTAATCCTAAATTTGCACAACGTTTAAAAATGATTAATGTTGATAATAAAATCAATATTAATATGACTGATGAAGAGGTTGCAAGACTAAAAAAATATCCATTAACAATTTCTGTTACCAAAATAAACCATGAAGCGGATAACGCTATTTTTCCTCATGTTAAAGAATTAGGGTGGAGTCAGGATAACTTTGGCCCTATTTATATTCCTGAAGCTGGAAAAACGGTTAAATTAGATAAAAGTTCATTGCCTTTTTATGAGCAAATCATTAAGAATTATGAAAATAATGATTTAGTTGTAAACGGTGATGATATTTTTGTAAACGGTAAAAAAGTAGATTCTTACACCTTTAAGCAAGATTACTTTTATTTAATTGGAGATAATAGACACAATTCTCTAGATGCTCGTTATTGGGGTTATGTTCCTTTTGATCATGTTTTAGGAAAACCAGTTCTAATTTGGTTTAGTTGGAATGCAGATGCTGCTAGTTTTGGTGAGAAAATAAAATCCATTCGTTGGAACAGAATGTTTACCACAGTTGGCGGTGATGGTGAACCTGTATCTTATAGATATTTTGTTTTTGCATTAATAGCTTTATATTTTGGTTGGAGTTTTTATAAAGGAAAAAAGAAGAAAGCTTAAATAATTTCTTAGCATTAAAGACTGAAAAATGTCAATATTTATCCCCACATACTTCTCTCCTATTTCTCAATATTCAGAGATTGTGAAAAGTGATAAAATTACTTTTGAAGTAGAAGATAATTTTCAGAAGCAGAGTTTTAGAAACCGTTGTTATATTTATAATAGCAATGGTAAACAATTACTGAGTATTCCTATAAAAAATCAAGCTGTTAACGGCAAAAAAAAAGCGAAGGATACTTTAATTGAAAATAACTTTAGTTGGCAAGATCAACATTTTAAATCTCTACAAGTTGCCTACAGAACATCTCCCTTCTTTGATTTTTTAGAAGATGAAATTGCACCAATCTTTCATAACAAATACAAATATCTATACGATTTAAATATTGATACTTTTCTGTTTATAAATGATATATTACAATTAGAAATATCATTTACCAAAACAACTTCTTATGAAAAAGAAGATGAAAAAATAGATTTTAGAGGACTTGCTGCTAAGAACCATCAACCTAAAAAAAAATTACAACCATACACTCAAATGTTTGATGATAAATATGGTTTTATTTCAAATTTATCTATTTTAGATTTACTTTTTATGGAAGGTCCAAACGCATTAAGTTATCTCTAATACTTTAAAATTTCTATTTTTTAATTATCTTTAGAAAGTATATTATTTTGGATATGTTTACACTTAAAGATTTTAAAAAGACTTTTAAAGATTGTCCTGAAAAAAGTTTGAATTCATTACTAGCATTAGCCTCAGAAGTAAGTTTAAAAAAAAATGAGATTATTGCTAAAACAGGTGAAATATGCAAAAATGCCTACATCGTAAAACAAGGTATTATCAGATCTTTTCATACAGACGACAAAGGCAAAGAGTACACACGGTCTTTATTTACTGCGGGTAAAACCACTGGATCATTAGGCTCATTAATTTCAGGACAACCTAGCAGACTAACTTACGAGTGCCTTACAGATTGTGTTGTTTATAAGTTTAACTTTAAAGATTTTAAAGAACTTGCAAAAAAGGATTCCAATATTTTAAAATTATACTCCCAAATTTTAGAAAATATTTTTTTCTTATTGGAAACAAAAATTGAAGAACTTGCCTTTTTAAACGCAACAGAACTTTATTTAAAATTAAAAAAAGAAATTCCAGATATTGAAACACTTATTCCACAGTATCATATTGCCTCTTACTTAAATGTTTCTGCTGTTCAATTGAGTAGAATTCGAAAAGAAATTTACTCTAAATAGAGTTTCTTTACATATGTAAACAGATATTTCTAAGATAAGTTCTAAATTTGACTTCAATAACATTTTCCCCCAGTTGTAAATAACTAAATGTTATTAAAAAAGACTTATTTTTACCATAAGTCTTTTTTTATGTCCAAATTTATAGTTCACTATTCATTGCACTTTGTTGTTCCTTTCTTTTTTGCGTATTTCTTTTTTAGAGAAAAATGGAAAATAGTATATGGTATCTTTCTATTATCTATGCTAATTGATTTAGATCATTTATTAGCAAATCCTATTTTTGATAAAGGAAGATGTAGTATTAATTTTCATCCGCTGCATTCTTATATTGCCGCAGGAATTTATATAACTGGTTTATTTTTTAAGAAAACAAGAATTATTGCCATTGCCTTACTTTTTCACCTTATTACAGATTTTATAGATTGTTACTTGTAATTTTTAAGCGCCTTATTTATTAATTCGTTAATTTGATTTGATATGGATAATTTTAATACTAAAAACAAATAAAAAACAATAATTAAAACACTTTTTAAAGCAAGATTAAAAAGTGGAGATATATCTCTATTAAAAAACTGCAAAGTTGGTAATGAAAAATTCCAAAAATAAAACATACAGAATAAACCAAGTATTACAAAAAACAACTTCCATGTTTTATTCGTAAAAGGAGTTATTAAAAATTTAGATTTTACAAAATAAAGCTTGACCGTATTAAAAACTAATATGATAATTAATGTTGATAATGCTAAGCCATTGGTACCTAATTCTAAATTAAAATAAAATAACTTATTTAGAAAGTAAACGCCTAAGGCCATACCTAATCCCAGAGGCAATGTGATTTTATAAAATTTAGAATTGCTAATTATAGCTCCGTTACTACCCAAAAACATGGTATATAATTTTGCTAAAGAAATCATTAAAACCACATATTCACCACCTGCATAACCTTTTTCTGGCATTAATTTAAACAACTCATGCACTCCACAATTTACTAATAAAAAGAAAAAACCTCCAATTAAGAGTAAATTAATAGAACTCTTCTTATACAAATTTTCTACTTCATTTTTGTTAGCCTCATTTAATGACTTAGATGTTAAAGGCTGTAAAATCTGATTCATTGCTCTACTAGGCGCTTCTATAAAAGATCCTATAAAAACGGCTACAGTATAATATGCGGCTTTTTCTATGGTCTCTTTACTAGGAATCATAATTTTATCTATATCTAATAGAATAGCTCCTGCACTCCCAGCAAGAATAATGTAAAGAGAATACTTTACAACTTCATTAAAATTATTGGGCAACCTAAAATAAAATTTTGGAAAGTATACTTTAAACGCATACAACATCATTATTAAAGTTCTTAAAATATAAGCTATTGTTAAAAAAGTAATAAATTCAATATTTGTAATCCATTTAAAATACACTGAAACCAAAAGAATCATAACAGCTGCTCTATTCCAAACTTCTTTTAATAAATTACCAAAAAAGGTATTCAATTGTACTTTGGTCCAAGAATAAAAAAGTTCAAAATATGCACAACAAACAGTAATAATGTAAATAGAAAACGTATAATTTTCGATGTTTTGATTTTTTTCTGATACATTATTCATTATAAAGTTATGCACAAAATCCCAAAAATAACCCAAAGGCAATGCTATTAAAATTGGTAGAAAAATTACCGATGATAAAAACTTATCTTTCTGTTCTTTTGTTTGATAAGAGGAAAAAAATTTAATAATTGTGTAATGCACGCCTAAAGCAGTTAAGGGCATAATTACATTTGTGGATGATAATAAAAAAGTTACTAAACCATAAAATTCAGATCCTAAAAATCTAGGATAAAAAACAATTGTATTAATACCACCAATTAAAAAAGCTAAATAAATAATTAATGTATTTCGAAAAGATTGCTTTAATACAATACCCATTTTTTTCTTTAAATCGATTTTATGATTTCTGATATTTTTTTTGTCAATTCCTTTCTATGAAACTGTTCAATATCTTTAAAATTTGTCACTAATTTTCCTCTTTTAAATTGTTTGTATAATTTTAATATTTCCGATGTCAATTTCGCCTCATCATTAAAATCAATTACAACTCCCGCATTTGTTTCTTTCAATATTTTTGATAAATCACCATTCTCAGGTCCAATTGCTAAAATAGGCCTTTTTGCTGTGAGGTATTCAAAAAGTTTACCTGTTAAAATACCTTCGGATTTTTTTACATTAGGGATCAACAAAAGTAAAACTTGTGATTTCTTTTGATATTGAACCGCTTCTTTGTGACTAACATAACCTGTAAACGATGTATTAGCTCCTAAATTATTGACTTCAATTTCCTTTTTTACTTCATCAGAAATATCCCCAATAAAATTCAATTGTAAATCATTCTTTAAATTTAGATTCTCTAAACATAAAACATTTAAAACATTAAATAATAGTTTTGGATTACTCTGTTTTGGCAACAAACCAATATATGAAATGGTAAATTTTATATCCAATTTTTGAGTTTTGTTAGACAAAACCTCATCATCATAGCCATTTGTAATTACTTCTACTCTTTTTGCTGTCTTATCAAACTCCTTTTTCAAAGAATTACTAACTGTTAAAATGCAATCTGCATTTTTCATAACAGATTTTTCGAGTTTCAAGTTTTTATTTTTTGCGAATTTTAATTGATTAAACTCGCTATTATAATACAAATCTGTCCAAGGATCTCTAAAATCTGCAATCCATTTTATTGTATTTTTTTGATGTAATTTTTGAGCAATTAAATGTAGACTATGAGGCGGGCCTGTAGAAATTATTACATCTATCGCATTATCATTCAAATATTTCTGAAGAAATTTTACCGAAGGCTTTACCCAAAATATTTTTGGATCTGGAATAAAAAAATTACCTCTAATAAATGATAAAAAACCGCTATTTGTACTATTAGAAATATCTTTCTTTTGGTTATTTTTATTTTTCCAAAATAGAATATCTGTGGGTTCCCAAATGGGTTGTTTTAAGACTTCAACACCTTTTGGTATTTCATTTAATAAAGTACTATCTTCTTTAGGATAATTAGCATCATCTACAGTATAAACGATTGGCTCAATACCAAAATCTTGAAAATACTTTACAAATTTTAACCAACGCTGAACGCCAGAACCACCTGCAGGAGGCCAATAATATGTGAGTACGAGTACTTTCAAACTAAAATTTTATCGTATAAACTAATGAGTGCTTTAGATTTTTTTTCCCAAGAAAATTCTTCTTTCACAAATCGTTCTCCATTTTCACCTAACTTTTTTCTTAGTGATTCGCTTTTGTAAAGTTCAAGAGTCTTTGTAATAAAGTCATTAACATCTCTTTCTTGATGAACCAAACCAGAATTTGCGCTTTCAACAATTTGTTTTTGTGCAATTGCGTCACTCACTAACAAAGGTCTTCCAAAACTCATGTATTGGAAAATTTTGTTGGCATATGTGGTATCATGATGTAAATTTCTGTGTAAAGGCGATATGCAAATTTTACTTGACAAAATATAAGAAGCGAAGTATTTCGGATCTTTCCAACCTAAAAAATCAACATAATTTTCAATTTTTAAATCTTTAACCAGTTGTTTCAAAATAGTGTCTGATGAATTTTTACCGATAATTACAAGTTTAAAATTGCCTATCTCTTGGCTCAATATTTTTGTAGCTTCTATTGCTGTCATTAATCCTCTTCGAATTCCTGTATCTCCAATATACAAAAGAACAAACTTATTTATATATGCTTCATTTATCTCTTTAAAAGTAATTATATTTTCAAAAAAATCGGTTCTTACTGTATTTGGTAAGGTTAATATTTTATCAGCTGTAACAGGAACTCTTTGTAATATTTCATTTTTAGATTCTTGAGTAACAACAATTACTTTATCCGCATTCATTATAAATTGTTCTTCTTTTTTTTTCCATTTTTCAGTTGATATCAAAAACTTACCAGGAAATTTAGATAAATGAGGATAAAATTTCATTATTTCAGATCTATTTTCATGTAAATCTAAAATTATTGGAAGTCTAATCTTTTTATTAGCTTGAAAAACAGTCTCGGCAATCCTAATATCATGAATATGAATGGCGTCTAATTTATGCTCTAAAATAAAATGTTTTATTTTTTTTTGCATCAAAAAAGTATAAAACGGAAAGGTATAAGCCAAAGCAGAAAATTTATACTCAAGCTTGTTGGACTTATATCTTTTAACTTGAATTCCATTTATGATTTCATCCTGTTTTTCATCACCATATTTTAAGCAAAAAAGAAAAACTTGATAACCCGCTTTTACCAGAGAAACTGCTTCATTTTCTACTCTAGGATCGGGAGGAAAAACCTCATCTAAAATCATTCCTATTTTCATTAGCTATTTTTTTCAGCAAAAACAGCATAATATCTTGGTGTGTATTTTCTTAAAATAGGTCTAAACCCAATTTTATTGATAGGACTTGTCCATTTTTCAGTATTTTTAATTTGCCAACCAGATTTTTCTAAAAGCCAATCAAATTGCCAATCTTCAAATTCGTGATAATGTCTATCCCACATATCCGTTTTACTTCTATACGCGTTTGCAAACCATAAACTTAATGGTATTGTGGCAATTATTTTAGTCGCTTCAATTGCCCTTAAAACATTAAAAGGTGCAATTAGATGTTCAAATATTTCGAACGCAGTAACTGCATCTACTTTATGGTCTTTTACAATTTCTGGTAAAACATCTAAATCCTCTCCTTTAGTATTAATAACAGTGTATCCATTTTGCTCCATAATTTCACTAAAAGGATTTCTAACTCCCAAATCTAAAATTATTGCAGGAGCAGGCAATACAGTTTGTAAAAACTTTAATGTTAAACTATATCTTCTATGCGGTATTTTTTGATACAAAACTTGAGTTTTTATTTAGCGTAAAATTAATAAAATCAAAGACAAAATAAGTCTTTAAAACAAATTAAAAGGAGAGCCTTTTGAAATGAAGTATTTCCCATTAAATAACTATATAGATTAGGAACTCCTTTTCTTCTTAAAATCTAAAAATACCCAACCAAAGGCAACTACTATTAAAATTCCATAAGAAGCTAAAGAGATAAAACCACCTCTTTGAATCACTTTAGGTTCAAATTTGAATTCAATTTTATGATTTCCTGCTGGTATTTTCATTCCACGTAAAACATAATTTACCTGATAATGAGGAACTAACTTCTTATCTATATAAGCATTCCAACCATCTTTGTAAAAGATTTCTGAGAATACAGCAAATTGTTCTTTTTCTGTTTTAGTTTGATAACTTAAATTAGTAACATCATAATTGGTTAATTGTATGGTTGCTGTTGAATCTTGCTCAATATTGAAATTAATATTTTCAGGAAGTTTTCTTTTGCCGATAACGACTGTATTCTTTGTGTTTAGAGAATCCAAAGCTTTTATTTCTGCATTTGCAGAGTTTACAAACTTTATATTTTTAACAAACCAAGCGTTTCCATTTGCATCAGGATTAAGTTGTGCCTGTTTTACTCCTTTATCATCTGGAACTATAAAATACTTTGTATTTAACATGTTTAAAACCTGCATATTATTTTTTGCAATTTGATACTGAAACAACTCACTGTAACGTCCCATTTTTGCTGCATGATATCCACCAATTGATTGATGAAAGTAAGAGGTTGATCCATCTTGCATAGGATCTGTTGCAAAATTTGCAACTCTGTAGTGTGTTTTATCTTTTAATATTTGTTTATCAGCATTTGAAGCTGTAAAAGGCTTTTCAACCCTTCTTGATGCTTTAAAATCTTCTTCACTCAGATAGTTTTTATCAATTGAAATTAAATCGAATAAAATAAGAACTCCCAAAGCAATTATGGCATAGCTTTGTTTAAACTTATTCTTTAAGAAAAACCATAAGATAGCGCCTGAAAAAATTACCAATACCAAAGAACGTATGGTATCCATAAACAACATCGATTTTCTATCTGCTATAACTGCATCAAGTAATCCAGGTAAATCATTATAGTTTGCATCTCTTATGCCTTCAAAAGTTGAAAAAATATGTGCAAATATGAATCCAAAAAGAACTAAACCTCCAAAAACAATCACTGCTTTTTCTAAAGATTTTCTTTTCTTTTCTACCGATAATTCTGAAGAAAAGAATTCTTTTAATGCTAAAACACCCAAAATTGGAACACACAATTCTGCAATAACTTGTACAGAAGAGACTGCTCTAAACTTATTATAAAGAGGAATATAGTCTATAAAAAAATTGGTTAATCCTTCAAAATTCCGTCCCCAGCTTAATAATATTGAGAAAATAGTTGCAGCTACTAACCATTGCTTTAATCTGCCTTTTACTAAAAAAATACCAAGAAAAAATAAGAAGAAAATTACAGCTCCAATATACGCAGGTGCCTCAACAATAGGCTGGTCTCCCCAATATGTAAGCACTTGTTGCGAATAATCTTTAGCTACCTTTTTGCCTGCCTTCTTTTCGATTAACTGGTAAAAATTAGAACTTTCACCTAATTGCTCTGTGGTTCCACCTCCCATAAAACGCGGCACAAACAAATTAAACGTTTCTAATTTAGCGTAACTGTATTGCGTTATATAGCCCTTATCTAGACCTTTTGTTGCTTCTTTAGGGCTACCATCAGCTTTTATAGTCAACTCAGATTTACCTCTTGTACTGTAATCTGCGTACTCTTTCATGGCCATTAATCTTGACGCATTTGCACCGACTCCCAAAGCTACTGCAGCAATAATAATAGTTGCCTGCTTTATAAAAGTCAGTACGATTTTTTCTTTAACAGCATTAATCAATTCTACAATTCCTAAAATTAACAAACAAAAACCTAAATAGTAAGTCATTTGAATGTGATTCGTGTAAATTTCTAAGGCCATTGCCAAACCTGTAGTAATAAACCCTAAAATATACTTTTGTTGAAAAACCCACAAAACGCCAGCCAAAACTAAAGGCATGTAAGCAATGGCATGCGCTTTTGCATTATGGCCTGGAATAAATATGATAATTAAATAAGTAGAAAAGCCAAAAGAAAGTGCTCCTAAAATAGCTAATCTCCATTTTACTTTTAAAGCCATCATTAAGACAAAAAAGCTTAAAAAATATAAAAAAGTATAATCTGCAGGTCTTGGTAAAAAACGCAATACTCTATCTAAACTTCTTACAAAGTCATAAGGATAATAAGCACTAATTTGATAAGCAGGCATTCCGCTGAAGGAAGCTCCTGTCCAGTAAGGTTCAGTATCTTTTGCTGTCCTGTAATCTGCAATTTCTTTTACCATTCCCCTAAATTGAGTAATGTCTGATTGCGCAATTTTTTGCCCTTTTAAAACAGGGTGAAAATAAATTAAAGAAGCAATTACAAAAATGGCAACTGCTATGATATATGGAAAAAGTTTATTCAGTTTCAAAAGTAGAATTTAATATTTAAGTTGTGTTTTGGTTGATTTTTTACTATGCAAAAATTTAATCAATTTCTTCATAATCTACATATTCTCCTACAGAATTATTACTTTGATTGGGCTTTCTTGGTGCTTTGTCAATAATAGTTTCACCTTCTTTAATGTTACTTGTATTTTGCTGATTACCACCGAATTGTTGTTCGGCTTTTTTCTGTACAGTATTTGCTACTTTTTTAATTAAAAAAGGCGCTAATAATCTAGCGAGAAATTTAAAAGCATAATAGAAAAATAATATATAAACTAAAATTTTTAATAAACCCATTTTGTATTTGTCTTAAAATGAATCAAAAATAACAATTTGGCAACAATTGTAACGTTAACAAAGTATAAAACTTTGAGAAAGCTAAAAAAGTACACAATACTTTTAAAAACAGCCATTTTGTATTATGTTTGTTTAGTAAATCTATAATTAAAGTTAAATTACTTCCGCTAATGAAAAAACTTGTTTTAAAATGTTGTTGTTTTTTATTTTTTGTAAGTTCTTTCTCAACCTATGGGCAATATACGGAAGTTATTAACTCTAATAAACCTGGATTTTCTGAAAGCCCATACAGTGTCGGCAAAGGAATCTATCAGTTTGAAAGTAATCTATTTTTTAGAAATACTTATATTGAACCTACGTTTTCTAGGCCTCAGTCTTTAGGTTTCGATTTACTTTTTAGAACTAGTTTTTTTCTTGAAAAACTAGAACTTAATCTACAGACAAGTTATCAAAGAGATAAAATTGCCTTTAAAAATATTTTTACTTCTCACTATTTTTCAAGTGGTTTAAGTAAACTCACTTTAGGCGCTAAATACTTGGTGTATCAGCAAGAATACGATGATAAAAGTAAAGAAGTAAGAAGTTGGAAAAAAAGACATGCTTTTGATTACAAGAGACTAATACCTTCTGTAGCTATTTATGTTGGCATGAACACTGATTTTGTAAGTGACATTTATAAAACCGGAAGTATTTCTCCTAAAATCGGAGTACTTCTTCAACAAAACTTAAGTACCAAAACAAATGTAATTACAAACGTTTTTTATGATAGATTAGGAACTGATTTTTCTGAATTTTCATACATTATTACAGGGACCTATAATTTTACAGATAGATGGTCTACATTTATAGAAAACCAAACTGTTTTTCAAAAAACTCAAAACAACATTAATTTAGGAACAGGTTTAGCTTTTTTATATAATAATAACATTCAATTAAACTCTTCCGTTAGATTTCTGGTAGAAGGAGAAACGAATGGCTTTTATGCTGGTTTTGGAGTCTCTTTTAGAATTGACAAACATAAAGATAACTTTAAAGTGTTAGATGATAAAGGTAGAGAAATAAAAGAAACTCCAATTTCTAAATACGATAAAAAACAAGGTGGCTTTTTTAATCGATTTTTTAGTATTTTTAAAAAGAAAGATAAAAATAGAGGAACAAGACCGAAGAGAAGCAGAAAGAAAAAAAATTAAACCTCTAAAAACTATGATCACCCTAAAAGAAGCCAAAACTCAAAAAGAAATAAAACGTTTTGTTTTATTTCCGTTTTCTCTTTATTCACAAAATAAATATTGGGTTCCTCCTATTATAAACGATGAAATTGCCAATTTTGATGTCAAAAAAAATCCTGTTTTTAAAAATGCTGATGCTCAGTTTTTATTAGCCTACAGAGATGGTAAAATTGTTGGAAGAGTTGTTGCTATTATTAATTGGTACGAGGTAAATCAACAAAAAATAAAAAAAATGCGTTTTGGTTGGTTCGATACTATTGATGATATTGAAGTAACCAAAGCTTTGCTCGATAAAGTTAGCCAAATAGGCAAAGAAAATAACTTAGAGTATATTGAAGGACCTGTAGGTTTCAATAACTTAGATAAAACAGGAGTTCTCATTGATGGTTTTGAACATTTAGGTACAATGATTACTTGGTACAATCACCCTTACTACAAAGATCATTTAGAACAATTAGGTTGCATTAAAGAAAAAGAATATTTAGAGAATAAATTTAAATTTAAGAATGTTGATGCTGTTTATTACAATAGAATAAGTAAAGTTATTAAAAGACGATACAAATTAACTGCCTTAGACTTTACCAAAACAAAAGACATCATGCCTTATGTTGATGAGATGTTTGAAGTTTTTAGTGCTTCTTATTCCAAATTATCAACTTTTGTACCCATTTCAGATTCACAAATTGAATATTTTAAGAAAAAGTATATTTCTTTCATCAATCCTGAATATATAAAATTTGTAATGGATGAAAATAATAAATTAATCGCTTTTGCTATTGTAATGCCTTCTTTTTCTAAAGCGTTACAAAAAGCGAAAGGAAGGTTATTTCCATTCGGCATTTTTCATTTATTACAAGCTAAAAAACATGCAAAAGATGTTACTTTTTATTTAATTGGTGTGCATCCTGAATATCAAAACAAAGGAGTAACTGCCATTATTTTTGACCAATACACAAAAACTTTTAGTAAAAAGGGAATTATAAACTGTATTAGAACTCCTGAATTAGAAGACAATGAATCTATCAGAAAAATCTGGGAAGGCTTTAAACCTGTTACTCATAAAAGAAGGAGAACTTATAGAAAAGATATACGATAAACTAATAGTCCGTTGGCGAAAATGAAATACTTTTAAAACTTTGAATCTAACTTAAAAATGCAACTTTTTTACAATCCTAATATTAATAGCAATACAACTCAAATTAATTTTGATAAAATTGAGAGCAAACACATCGTTCGTGTTTTAAGAAAAAAAGAGGCGGATATTCTGAAAATCACCAATGGAAAAGGTTTTCTATTCGATGCAAAAATTACAATTGCTAGTGATAAAAAATGTATTGCAGTAATTACTAATTCTGAACAGAAACTAAAACCCTGGAATTACTACTTACACATTGCAATTGCACCTACAAAAAACAATGATAGAATAGAATGGTTTTTAGAAAAAGCTACAGAAATTGGTATTGATGAAATTACACCAATAATTTGCAGTAACTCTGAACGCAGAGTTGTAAAAATAGAACGATTTGAGAAAATTATACAAGCTGCAATGAAGCAGTCTTTAAAGTTTACACTACCAAAACTAAACGTACCAATAAAATTTAGTGAATTTATCAATCAAGATATTGATGGAAAAGTTTGTATCGCACATTGTGAAGAACAAGAAAGGAAATCACTATCGAAAATTATAAATCCGTCAGAAAACACTACTTTGTTAATTGGTCCTGAAGGAGATTTTTCCCCGAGTGAAATTGAAAAAGCCTTGAAAAAAAATTATATTCCAATTTCTCTTGGTGAAAGTAGATTAAGAACAGAAACTGCTGGATTGGTTGCCGTAAATATGGTTTCTTTTATCAATCAATAAAGTCATTTTTACTATATTGCTTTAAATTAATTATTAACTTTTTATGAAGCAATTTGCAACAATACTGCTGCTATTTTTATATTCTCAAATGAATGCACAAGATATTGCTATTTTAAAATATAATGGTGGTGGAGATTGGTATGCAAACCCAACAGCCATTCCTAACTTGGTTGAGTTTACCAACCAAAATATTAAAACTAATATTTCTAAAAATCCACAAACTGTTGCCGTAAATAGTGATGATATTTATAATTTTCCTGCACTATTCATGACAGGTCATGGCAATGTATATTTCACAAATGATGAAGCCCAAAACCTTAGAAACTATTTAATTTCTGGTGGGTTTTTGCACATTTCAGACAATTATGGTTTAGATAAGTTTATAAGAAGAGAACTCAAAAAAGTATTTCCAAAATTAGAATTTCAAGAAATACCAAGTAATCATCCAGTTTATAATCAAACGTTTAAATTTCCTAAAGGTATTCCTAAAATTCATGAACATGATAAAAAATCAGCTCAAGGTTTTGGTCTTTTTTATGAAGGAAGACTGGTTATTTTTTATGATTATGAAACCGATTTAAGTGATGGTTGGGAAGATCAAATAATTCATAACAATCCTAAAGAAGTGAGAGAAAAAGCATTAAAAATGGGTGCAAATATTATAGAATATGCTTTTACAAACTAATCCAGTCATAAATATTGACGATATAAAAATAAACTTCGATGCTAGCGGTTTATGGGTTTTAAATATTGCAATTGCAATTATCATGTTTGGTGTATCATTAGCAATTACTGTTGATGATTTTAAGCGATTATTTAAAAATCCTAAAATTGTTTTTGTAGGTGTTCTCTCACAATTTATATTATTGCCTGCCTTAACTTTTTTAGCAATTGTATTGATAAAACCTCATCCTAGTTTTGCTTTAGGAATGATGATGATTGCTGCTTGCCCAGGAGGAAATGTATCTAACTTTTTTAGTAAAATGGCTGGAGGTAATGCAGCTCTTTCTGTTAGCTTAACTGCTTTTGCAACGTTAATTTGTATCTTTATGACACCTTTTAATCTGCAATTTTGGGGCAGTTTATATGAACCTACAAACGAAATTTTAAAAACTGTAGAACTCAATTGGATCGATTTATTAAAACTGGTTTCTTTAATTTTAGGAGTTCCTTTAATTTGCGGAATGCTCATAAAACATCATCATTCAGAAATGGCTGGTAAAATAGAAAAGGTTTTAAAACCGCTTTCAATGTTAGTTTTTATTGCGCTAATTTTTATTGCATTTTCTCAAAATTTAGAGATCTTTATACATCATATTCACCATGTATTGGCATTGGTAATTTTCCATAATATTTTTGCTTTTATCTTAGGATTTTATACAGCAAAAAGTTTTGGACTAAATGAAAGAGATCGTAAAACAATAGCTATGGAAACTGGAATTCAAAATGGTGGTTTAGGCTTACTCTTAATTTTTGGTTTTTTTGACGGTTTGGGTGGTATGGCATTATTAGCTGCGTTTTGGGGAATTTGGGACGTGTTTTCTGGAATGGCTTTAGCCACTTTTTGGGGTAGAAAGACTAAAAAACTACAAAAAATACAAAAAATACATAATGATTAAAAAGGTTTGGTATGAAAGCGTAAAAGTTTTTCTAAAAATTAGTTTGAACTTTTATGCAAATAAAATAAAAATTTATGGTAGAGAAAATATTCCCAAAAAAGGAGCTATTTTATTTGCTATAAATCACCCAAACGCCTTAATGGATCCTTTGTTTGTAACTTCTTTTAATCCCAGAGAAAATCATTTTTTAGTTAGAGCAGATGTATTTAAAAAACCTTTGATTAGAAAGGCTTTGGCCTCTTTAAACTTAATGCCAATCTATAGAATTAGAGATGGTAGAAAACAATTATCTAACAACGAAGAAGTCTTTAAAAAATGTTTTAATATTTTAGAACGCAAAGAAACTTTAATTATTTTTCCGCAAGGCGGCCATTCTAGAGACAGAAATATAAAACCCTTAAGCAAAGGTTTTACAAGAATTGTTTTTGGTGCTTTAGAGGAAAATCAAGATTTAGAAATTTCTGTAATTCCTGTGGGAATTACTTATCAAAATTCATCAACTTATCCTTGTAAAGTATCGGTAAAATTTGGAGAAGCTATAGATGCTAAACATATTTTAAACAGCAATCCAAAACCAAAAGCAATTAATATTTTAAAGAGTGATGTAAGCACACAACTAAAAAAACTAACGGTTCATATTCCTGATGATGAAAATTATAAAACAATTTTACAAAAACTAAATAATGCAAATGTAGATTTTACTGAAGTTGATAAAGTAAATAAAATGATTGCTGAAAACAGTTTTCCTAAAGCTGTAAAAAAACCAATACATCTTTTAAAACCTCTATTTTATCTTATTCTTTTAAATAGTATTTTTCCTTATTTACTTTGGAAAAAAATGTCCAAAAATATTGGCGAAATTGAATTTGTTGATACTTTAAAATATGGAATAAATGTTGTTTCTTTTCCAATTTTCTATGGATTACAAGCTTTTATAGTTCACTTTTTCTTAGGATGGAAAATAGCTGCAATTTATTATTTAGTTTCTTTTTTATTGGTTTTTGTTTACACCAAATTTTCTGTTACAAATACTGAAAATTAAATTACAAGCTACAAGCCTACAGACAAGTTTAGCCCAGATTGAACGATATGTTTGAGCTCTTTTGAGGAACGAAAAAAGCGAGTAGTGAAAGCTGGAAATAGCTCCTAAAAAACCTCATCTACAATAGCATCTTGAATAATCTGCTGAATTTGAGTACGAATATTTTCTTTCACCAAACCTCTATTTTCCATTGTTGGATAAGTTCTGTTAGATAAAAAAACATAAACAATTTCACTTTTGGGATCTACCCAAGTATAAGTTCCGGTAAAACCAGAATGCCCAAAGCTTTCATCTGAAACACAACCACAAGTGGCTTTAACTTTTGGATTAAGCTGAGGTTTATCAAAACCTAAACCTCTTCTTACTTCTTTATCTTCGTAATAACGTGTATTAAATTTGTCAACCGTTTCTGATTTTATGTAACGTCTTCCTCCATAAAAACCTTTTTGCAAATACATTTGCATAACTTTTGCAACATCATTTGCGTTGGCAAATAAACCTGCATGCCCAGCTACACCTCCCAACATTGCAGCACCCATATCATGTACATAACCATGTACCAATTGGTCTCTGAAATAATCATCTTTTTCCGAAGGTACAATTTCAGATTTATCGAATTTTTGAAGCGGCAAATACGTCATTCGATTAGCGCCTAAAGAACTATATATTTTTTGATTTGCCAATTTATCTAAAGGTCTATTATATATATTTTCTAATGCTTCTTTAAAAAGATAATATCCCAAATCACTATATTTATATCCTTCTTTTTCGCGCTGATCGGCTTCTTTAATGTATTTATAAATACTGTCTTTATAAGATTTTCTGATGTATAAATCTTTAGCAACTTTTACGTTAAAAGTCTTGGATTTTTTAGTGCGATAAATCTTAGTTAAATTTTCGTGTGTAATACTGTCTTGAGTTTTTAAATAAAAAGGAATCCAAGCTTTAAGCTTGCCATAATGGGATAAGATTTCTTTTACAGAAACAGCCGCTTTATTGGTATTTTCAAAAGTTGGTAAAATATCTTTTAAATCAGCATTTAATGCTATTTTCCCTTCTTCTTCAGCTTGCATAATTAAAGGTAAAGATGCCAAAATTTTAGTAAGAGAAGCTAAATCATAAATATCTGAATCTTTTACAAGATTTTCTTTTTTTTCTGTATGGTAGCCAAAGCTTTTTTGATACACTACTTTTCCTTTTCTAGCCACTAGTACTTGAAAACCAGGTGTCATTTTTTCTTTTAAAATAGTTTTAGACAACGTATCTATATAAGCTAGTTTTGTTGATGACATTTCTACTTCTTCAGGAATACTGTATTCTAATCTACTTAAGCTGTAAGTATCAATTCCAAAGCCTTCTTTGAACTCTTCTCCAACAGAAACTGGGAGTTTCCCTTTAGCTTTTATTGCCCCAAAAAGCAATTGTGCAGACAATTCTTGTGCCAACTTACTGTTCTGATAAGAAACTAAAATTGTTTCAATATTTGTAAAACTTTTAATTTGCAACAAACTATAAGGACTTGCAAAAATATCTAAAATAACATTGTTATTCCTTGCAATTTCTTGTAGCCAAACTAACTCTTTTTGCCTAAACTTATAACTCTTCCAAGGATGATTGTTCGATTTATGGAAACCAATAATTACCTGGTTGTAAGGCTTTAACTTCTTTATCAATCCGTTTAAGTTTTTATCAGAAATCACATCTACTTTGGCATATTTTTTTAACGTTTTTAAAAAGTCACTTCCTGAATCATCACCTAATTTCACGTAGGCTATATTTTGATAATCTAAATTAGCAATTGGTATATTCTGTTTTTTATTCTTGATTAAAGTAATTGAGTTTTTAACCAATTCTCTATGCAATAATTCGTCTTCAACCGTATTTAAATCCTCTTGTAAATTTTCTAAAACTACTGGTTGATAATTGTGTAATCCCATCCAATATTTTGCTTTTAAAATTTTACGAACAGAAAAATCCAACCGTTCTTGCGTTAATGTTTTTAACATTAATGATTGCTTTATCAAACGGACAGTTGCTGGTACATCTTGCGGAATTAAGAGTATGTCATTTCCAGCTTGTATAGCTGCCAAATCAATTTCTGCTGAAGTGGCATAATTAGATGCCCCTTTCATATTTAAACCGTCAGTGATTATTAAACCATTAAAACCCAGCTCTTCTTGTAATAAATTAGTTACTACATTTTTAGACAAAGATGTTGGCAAATTACCATTGGATTCTAAACTAGGAATATTTAAATGCGCTGTCATTACAGAACCTACACCCGCATCAAATACTTTTCTATATGGATATAATTCTATAGAATCTAAACGCGCTTTATCAAAATCTAATAAAGGCAATGTATGATGTGAATCTGATGCAGTATCTCCATGTCCTGGAAAATGTTTTGCATTTGCCATTACTCTATATTTCTGCATTCCTTGAGTAAACGAAATGGCTTTTCGAGTTACATTTTCTTTACTTTCGCCAAAAGAACGATTCCCAATTATAGGGTTTTCTGGATTTACATTTACGTCTACAACGGGTGCAAAATTAATGTGAATTCCCAAGCGCTTACAATGTTTGCCTAAATGTTCTCCAAACTTTTTTACTAAAGAATCATTTTGAATGGCTCCCAAAGTCATATTCCAAGGAAATCTATATGTGTTTTTCAAGCGCATATCTAAACCCCATTCACCATCAAAACCAATCATTAAAGGCAGTTTTGCCTGAGTTTGATATTTATTATTTAAAACTGCCTGTTTTTGAGGAGTTCCTTGCATAAAAATTAAATTTCCTACATGATATTTTGTAATCATCTCTGTAATAAAATCTTCATGTTTTTGATCTAGATTAGAATACGCCTGCACCATAAATAACTGACCAATTTTTTCATCAATCGTCATATTTTTTAAAATGCTATCCACCCAAATTTCTTGCGCTTCAAAATCTTTAGTTTTTAAGGGATCTATGGTTTGCGCTTTTAAATTACTAAAAAAGACGATCAATACTAAAAACAATAATTCTCTTTTCATTTACACCTTAACTGTTATTTGAATATTTTAATAAGTCTGTTTGGTTGATTCTTTTTTTGAAAGAAAATTATTAAGCCAAGAATCGCTTATGCCAACTTTCTTTTGCTGGTACTTCCCAATTATTTTCAAAATCTTCTTTTGTACTTACCATATTATTAAAAACAATGGTTTTTGCAGTAATTTTTTGTTGTTTGGCAAATAGTTGAAAATCGGATAGTTTCACTAAATTTATATTATCACCATCTTTAAAGGTAATGTTCATTTTATCTGTTAAATCTAACTGTAAATCTTTTTCTATAGCTTGTACGAATCGCACTGAACTATCTATGGAACAGCCAGAAACATTATTAAAACTTTCATCTACGGCCAAAACCAAAAATTGATCATACTTTATGGTAAAAGAGCCTTTTAAATCATCTCCATGTCTTGTCCAAGAATTGATAAAATCTTCTGCTTTTAAAGAAATCAATTCTATTTCATTTTTTGTAAATACTCTATTTGATTGATAAATCCAAACTCTTGATTTTTTTGGCAAGTCTTTAAATTCTATAAACATTTATCTTAAATTAAATTTTTGCTGTAAAGCTTGTAATTTTTCTGCATCTGTCATTTTATTTTTGGGTGCAGACATTCTTTGTTTTATTTCTTTTAGAACTTTTTTTGTGTATAGAGGAAAATCAGCATTTTGTATCCAATTATTGTATCCAGGATTTTCTTTAAAAACCTCTTCAACAGTTCTTCCTTTATATTTTCCAAAAGAAAAAATTTCTTGTTCCTCTTCATTAAATAAGATAAATCCAGCAAAATCTGCTCTTTTAGAATGCGTAGAGAAGGTACTTAAAGCTTCTACAGAATTTTCGATATCATCATATCTATCAAGCTGAGCCTTAAGTATCTCATAAGTTGCTTTAGTATCTGCTTCGGCAGAATGCGCGTCCTCTAATATTTTATCACAGTAGAATTTATAACCAGCGCTAAGTGTCCTCTGCTCTTTTTTATGAAAAATTACTTGTACATCTATCGCCTTTCTATCCTTCATATCAAAATCTAACCCTGCTCTCAAGAATTCTTCAGCTAATAATGGGATATCGAAACGATTGGAGTTAAAGCCTGCCAAATCAGCATCAGAAATCATATCATAAACCGTCTGTGCTAATTCTTTAAATGTTGGTTCTGTAACTACTCTTTCATTGGTAATCCCATGAATTGCACTGGTTTCAGCTGGAATTTCTATTTCTGGATTCACCAACCATGTATTGCTTTCTTTATTTCCGTTAGGAAAGATTTTAAGCATAGAAATCTCAACAATTCTATCGTTTCCTATATTAATTCCAGTAGTTTCTAAATCAAAAAAAACAATGGGTTTTAACAACTTTAATTCCATAAATAAAAAGGTTATTTTTATCCCTTAAAAGTAAAGAATTTTAAGTAAAAATATCTAAAAATTATACATCTTTTTATGAATAAAAATTGGAGGAGAATACAATCATCTAAAACCTCAAAGATATTCAACAAAATAGCACTGAAATAGTCAAAAATATACCAAATGCCTAAAAAAGGAAAAGCAAAAAATACAGTAAATAAGGCGAAGCACACTAAACTAATTAAACAAAAGGTTTCAAAAATTACTGAGCAAAAAAAACAACAGAAATTGCGTTTAAAAGAAATTATTAAAAAAATGAATAGTTAAAAAAACCTAAAGTTCTCGCTAATTTTTTATTGTTTTAAAGCAATAGTCACAAACTATAATTAAATAGGAAATATAGATAAAAATTATTAAAAGATTGTCCGTAAATTTGAATTCCTTATATAAAGAAAATTATTAAAAACCATGGAACACAACAACACTGGAGACATCAATAAATGTCCATTTATGAGTGGCGCTCAAAAGAAGACCGCTGGTGCCGGAACAAGTAATAGAGATTGGTGGCCAAATGAATTAAAGTTAAATATTTTACGTCAAAATGCATCAAAATCGAATCCTATGGGAGAAGATTTTGATTATTCTCAAGCATTCAATAGTATTAATTACAATGAATTAAAACAAGATGTTGTCAATTTAATGACAGACTCACAAGATTGGTGGCCTGCAGATTATGGTCATTATGGACCATTTTTTATCCGCTTGACTTGGCATGCTGCTGGAACATATAGGACTGGTGATGGAAGAGGGGGTGGAGGAACTGGAGCTCAACGTTTCGCTCCTCTAAATAGCTGGCCTGATAATGGAAACTTAGACAAAGCAAGAAGATTGCTATGGCCAATTAAGCAAAAATACGGAAAACAAATCAGTTGGGCAGATCTTTTGATTTTATCTGGAAATGTTGCGATTGAGTCAATGGGTGGAAAAACATTTGGTTTTGGTGGAGGCCGAGCTGATATTTGGGCACCTGAAGAAGATATTTTTTGGGGAAAAGAAAATGAATGGTTAACTAATAATAGATATAAAGGTGAACGAGAACTTGACATGCCCCTTGCTGCAGTGCAAATGGGACTTATCTATGTTAATCCTCAAGGTCCAGATGGTAATCCAGATCCCCTTGCAAGCGCAAGAGATATTCGTGAAACATTTAGCCGTATGGCAATGAATGACGAAGAAACTGTAGCTCTTACCGCAGGTGGACATACCTTTGGAAAAGCTCATGGAGCCGGAGATGCTGGTCTTGTAGGTTCTGAACCTGAAGCAGCCCCGATTGAAGAAATGGGTCTTGGTTGGATTAGTAAACATGCCTCGGGTAA
>CAJWAC010000024.1 GCA_913020555.1 uncultured Polaribacter sp.
TTGCTATAGCTTAACGAAAGGTTTTCAGGGGCAATTTCTAATCCGTAGGCTGTAAAATCATCTGTGATTTGAGCAGTGTAATCTTGGTCTGACTCACTAAAACTGATCCCAGTAATTCCATCAATAGCAAAATCTTGCCCAGAAGAACTCTGTGAAACAGTAAAAAAAATAAGTAAAAAAAAGTAACTAAATTTTTTTATCATTATATTAATTTTTTGCATAGTAAAACTACGAATTAAAAACTTATAACGAAATTTTAGTAAATTATTAGACTACTTGGTCTAAATCGGCATTATATTTGTGAGAATTCAGATAAATTAAAAAATTATATGAAACCAATTTTAAGCACCCTACTTTATCTTTACGTCGCATTTTTATCACTTCAAACTAAAGCCCAATTAGATAATTCTAATACTGAAAAGGGAAAAACAAAAACTATTATTACCGCTAAAGGAAAAGTAGTTAATAAGCCAAAATCTATAAAAGTAGATGGAATAAATGGCTTCAAAAAAGCATATAAGAAAGAACAAGAAGAATTAAAAAGAAAACAAAAAGAACAAGATTTTAATAACAAAGGAATTCTTACGCAAGCCAAAATAAGTGAAGAACGTTTTTTAAAAGCCTTTAAAAAAATAAATGGTCAATATCAATATCCAAAAATAGACCAAGATTTAGGGAGTTTTAGAACAAATTCTGCAAGTGTAAATATCATCTGTAGAGATTTTCAATATCCAGATGGAGATAGAGTTACTATTTATGTTAATGACATACCAGTAATTGTAAACATTCTTTTAAAACAGAGTTATCAAAAGTTTAGCATTCCTTTAGATGTTGGAATTAATAAAATTGCTTTTAGAGCTCTAAATCAAGGAACCTCGGGTCCAAATACTGCTGGATTTAAAGTGTATAATGATTCAGGTATGCTTATTTCTTCTAATGAATGGAATTTAGCAACAGGCGCAAAAGCCACTCTGGTTATCGCAAAAGACAAATAAAAAACTTCTCGAAATCGTTCTCGTTAAATTACCCTAAATCACTTTTTTTTATTCTATTTAAAAAAGTTATTTTTGTGCTTAAGATTGTTAAATCAATCAATAAAACAACAATAATAATTAGAATGAAAAAAGTAACCAAACAAACCTATTTAGATTGGTATAAAGACATGCTCTTTTGGCGGAAGTTTGAAGATAAATTAGCATCTGTATACATACAACAAAAAGTAAGAGGTTTTTTACATTTGTACAATGGTCAAGAAGCTGTTCTGGCTGGCGCATTGCATGCAATGGACCTATCTAAAGATAAAATGATTACAGCTTACAGGAACCATGTTCAACCCATAGGTATGGGAGAGGATCCTAAACGTGTTATGGCAGAATTGTATGGTAAAGTCACAGGAACCTCACAAGGAATGGGTGGCTCTATGCATATTTTTTCTAAAGAACATCGTTTTTATGGTGGTCATGGAATTGTAGGTGGTCAAATTCCTTTAGGAGCAGGACTTGCATTTGGAGACAAATATAAAGGAAACGATGCCGTTACACTTACTTACTTTGGAGATGGTGCTGCAAGACAAGGATCTTTGCACGAAACTTTTAACATGGCTATGAATTGGAAATTACCAGTTGTATTTATTGTTGAAAACAATGGATATGCAATGGGAACATCAGTAGAGAGAACAGCAAACCATACAGATATATGGAAGCTTGGTCTAGGATATGAAATGCCTTGTGGACCTGTTGATGGAATGAATCCCATTAAAGTTGCAGAAGCTGTAGATGAAGCTATACAAAGAGCCAGAAGAGGAGATGGACCAACTTTCTTAGAAATGAAAACTTATCGATACAGAGGTCATTCTATGTCTGATGCACAACATTACAGAACAAAAGACGAAGTATCTGAATACAAAAAAATAGACCCAATCACACAAGTTTTAGACATCATTAAAGAAAAAAAATATGCTACTGAAGATGAAATTGATGCTATTAATAAAGGTGTGAAAAAGTTGGTAAATGAATGTGAGAAATTCGCTGAAGATTCTCCATACCCAGAAACCCAACAATTATATGATATGGTTTATGAACAAGAAGATTATCCTTTTATAAGTTAATATATGGCTACAGTAATAAACATGCCGAGATTAAGCGACACCATGGAAGAAGGTGTTGTGGCAAAATGGTTAGTAAATGTTGGAGATAAGGTTGAAGAAGGTGATATTTTAGCAGAAATTGAAACTGACAAAGCCACAATGGAATTTGAATGTTTCCATGAAGGTACAATCTTACATATTGGAGTACAAGAAGGAGAAACTTCCCCTGTTGATGTTCTTCTAGCAATTATTGGAGAAGAAAATGAAGATATTTCTAGCTTATTAAGTAGTAAACCTGTTTCTGAATCACAAGTAATTGAAGAAGAGGTTAGTGAAGAAACAACAACTAATTCCTCAAGCACTACTAATTTTACAATTCCTGAAGGTGTAAATGTGGTTACTATGCCTCGTTTAAGCGACACTATGACTGATGGTACCGTAGCAACTTGGTTAAAAAATGTGGGAGATAAAGTTGAAGAAGGTGATATTTTAGCAGAAATTGAAACTGATAAAGCAACAATGGAATTTGAATGTTTTTATGAAGGAACAATCTTATACATTGGTGTTCAAGAAGGTGAAACTACTCCCGTAGACAGTTTGTTAACAATTATTGGTCCAGAAGGAACTGACGTTTCTAAAATTGTTGCTAATGGCGGAATTATATCAGATTCCAACCAAAATACTGATCAAGAAGAAGTTGAAGTTAAAGCTCCTAAAAAAAACATTCAACAAGAATCAAAAGTATCAGAAAATACATCAAAAATATCTTCAAATACAATTAGTAGTGGCAGAGTATTTGCTTCGCCATTAGCAAAGAAAATAGCTATTGATAAAGGGTATAATTTAGCTGATATCAAAGGTTCTGGTGAAAATGGTAGAATTATTAAAAAAGATGTAGAAAATTACACTCCGATTGAGAAAGTAGTTGAAACCGTTTTAAATACCAGCTCCAATAGTAAAAGTTTTGTAAATGCTGGTGTTGAACAGTCTGATGAAGTTAAAAACTCTCAGATGCGTAAAGCTATTGCAAAATCTTTAGGAAATTCTAAGTTCTCTGCTCCTGACTTCAGTTTAAATATTGAAGTAAATATGGACAACGCCATGGCTTCTAGAAAAACTATTAATGCTATACCAGACACTAAAGTTTCTTTTAATGATATGGTCGTTAAAGCTTGTGCAATGGCTTTAGCAAAACATCCACAAGTAAATACTTCTTGGACTGATGCAAATACTATATACCATAAACATATTCATGTTGGAGTTGCTGTTGCTGTAGATGATGGTTTATTAGTGCCTGTTATCAAACACACAAATACTTTAAGTTTGACTCAAATTGGTTCAAGTGTAAGAGACTTAGCTGGCAAAGCAAGAAATAAGAAAATTTCTCCATCAGAAATGCAAGGAAGTACTTTTACAGTATCTAACTTAGGCATGTTTGGTATTGATAACTTTACATCAATTATCAACCAACCAAATTCCGCTATTTTATCGGTTGGTGCTATTGTTGAAAAACCCATTGTTAAAAATGGCCAAATTGTAGTTGGTAATACAATGAAATTAACCTTAACTTGTGATCATAGAACAGTAGATGGTGCTGTTGGCGCCCAGTTCTTACAAACTTTAAAAACGTTCATTGAAAACCCCGTTACGATGTTGGCATAATTTTATTTGTATTTTATAGAATTAAATCACAAACAAAATGTTTGTGATTTTTTTTTGTCAATGAATCTTAAATCAACCTCTTTACATTCAATTATATTTTAATAAATTTTATGAATGATAATTTTTTATATTTGTAAAAATTTGAAACTTTTGAAATGAAAAATCTAAGCACATTGCTTTTTGGTTTGTTAATGTTAGGAGCTTGTAGCCAAGAGCATTCCAAAGAGTACCTAAGTATCTCTATAAATTTAGAAAACAACAAAGATTCTATTATAGTCATTGCTAGCAGGCAAAAGACTATAAAGGAAATTAAAGTAAATGCAACAGGTATTTTTAAGGATACCATTAAACTGAAAAATAAAATTGGTGAAGTCTATACAATGCAAACTTCATCAAATAAGGTAGCTCCAATTTATTTGAAAAATGGTTTTAACCTTTCTTTAAATGGAGATGCTGATAAATTTATAGAAAGTTTTAAATTTTCTGGAAACGGAGCCTCTAACTCAAACTTTATTCTGACGCAAATTAAAAAGAATCAAGAATTAGGAGACCCAAAAGAAATTGTGAATTTAGAAGAAAATGCTTTTCGAAAGAAAATAGATAGATTAAAATCTGAATATGATAGTATTTTAAATTCATATAATAACTTAGACAGTGCTTTATATAATTCCATGGCAAGACAAAATGAGCAATTTGTTGAGTATTTTAATGCTGAATTTGCTAGAAACAAAACTATGGGTATTGGAAGACCTTCTCCTAAGTTTGAAAATTATACCAATATTAAAGGAGGTGCAATGTCTTTAGATGACTTTAAAGGAAAGTATGTTTATATTGATGTTTGGGCCACTTGGTGTGGGCCTTGTATTCAACAAATTCCTTACTTACAATCAATGGAAAAAGAATACCATACCAAAAACATTGCTTTTGTTAGTATTTCCACAGACGAATCTAGAAGAAATGGAAACTCTTGGGAAGCTGCAGAGAAAAAATGGAGAGTCTTCGTAGAAAAGAAAAACATGAGTGGCTATCAATTATGGTCTGGCAAAGATTATTCTTTTCAGCAGGCTTACCAAATTACGGGAATTCCTAGATTCATTTTAATAGATCCCGATGGCAATATTGTCGATGCAAATGCACCAAGACCATCAGATCCAAGATTAAAAACCTTATTCAATTCTTTAAAAATTTAAGTAATCCCAAATAATATCTAATTAAAAAAGTCTTACAATTTAAGTAAGGCTTTTTTAATTGCCATGAATGTTTTAATTTACTATAATTCTAATGTTAAAAAACTAGTAACTTACTTGATAGTCTTATAAGGTAATTCATAAATAAAATAAAAGATATAAAGAATAACGCAATTATCCCAAAATCAATGAAAGAATTTATATCCTTTAAATTAACCAAATATATGCCTGCTTTAGTAATAACTATTGAAGTAATTATAAATAAAATAATTTGTTGTAAAGTGCTTTTGTGCATGGCTCAAGATTTTTATTAGATAGAGTCTTATTAGTATTTAATAAAAATCAATATTTTATTTAATAAAAAACTTTAATAATTGTTAAACTGCAGAATTGTTTAGACCAAATACCTTTTTCATTAGATACCACCTAATGATATATTTATAATTTTAAGTATTATCTAAATAGTTAACAAAAATAAAAGGAACTCCAAGAAAAAATAAGAAACTTACAAAAACAACCAAAATAGCTAGTATACTTGTACCAAATTTATCTTTAGGGTTTCTAAACACTTTATAAAGCAGTATAGAAAAGTAGATATATACCAAAAAATTAAAAATAATCAATTCCTTATGATACACTAATCTTGTAAGAATTGCAACGACAGTTACATGTCCTAAAATAAATAAATTAATCGCTAAATGTTCAAAGTAATTATATTTTCTAAAAAATAGTTTTGTCAAAAACGCAGCATAAATCGCATAAGTTAGCCATAAAAACTTCATTTTATCTCGAATGAAATAACCCAATTTCCTTCCCATATTTTGAGCTTCGAAAATATCTACTTTAGGTAATTTAGTTCTTTCTGATCTTGGCAACACAGAGTCTAAGAAAAGATAAATACTAATTGTTATAATAGCATAACTTACAGGGTTTAAAATATAACGTCTTTTGCCATTTATATAATTAATAATAGTTGTTTTTGGATGAAGTGTTAAATTTTTGAGATTAAAAAGTAAACCTCTGTCCATATCTAATAGACCAGAAAATAGAGAAGTTATTATAGAATGAAAAGTAATTTTATCTATATCTTTCTTCTCCCCGCAGTTTGGACAAAATTGACCATCAAATTCAATATTACAGTTTACACAAGGCAAAATTTATTCTTTATAAACTCCCATATTGGCATATTTGTTCATTCTTTGAATCACTAAATCAGTATCATTTAAATCTTTAAGATCATCAAAAGCTTTAAGAATATACTCTTGTACTGCCTTAAATGCACCCTCTTTGTCAGCATGTGCACCACCTATTGGTTCTTTAATGATTCCGTCAATTAACTTTAGCCTTTTCATATCAGATCCTGTTAATTTTAAAGCCTCTGCTGCTTGTTCTTTAAACTCCCAGCTACGCCATAAAATCGATGAACAAGATTCTGGAGAGATTACAGTATACCATGTATTTTCCATCATATAAACCTTATCTCCTACTCCAATTCCTAATGCTCCCCCTGAAGCACCTTCACCAATTACAATAGTAATAATAGGTGTTTTTAAACGAGTCATTTCTAAAATATTTCTGGCAATAGCTTCACCTTGACCGCGTTCTTCCGCTTCCAAACCAGGATAAGCTCCAGGAGTATCTAATAAAGTAACTACAGGAATACCAAACTTTTCTGCCATTTTCATTAAACGCAACGCTTTTCTATACCCTTCAGGATTTGCCATCCCAAAGTTTCTTAACTGTCGGGTTTTTGTATTATAGCCTTTCTGTTGACCAATAAACATAAAAGATTGGTCACCTATTTTACCTAAACCGCCAATCATAGCTTTGTCATCTTTTACATTTCTATCTCCATGCAATTCCATAAAGGTATCACCACAAATAGCTTTAATATAATCTAAAGTATAAGGTCTGTTTGGATGTCTTGACAGTTGGACTCTTTGCCAAGGCGTTAAATTTTTATAAATATCTTTTCTAGCAGTTGCTAGTTTCTTTTCAATTTTCTTACAAGTAGCTGTAACATCAACATCGCTTTCTTTTCCAATAATCTGACATTTTTCTAGCTGATCTTTAAGCTCTTTTATTGGCATTTCGAAATCTAAATATTCCATAATGTTGCGATTTAAATTTAGTTGTTTGAATAAACAAACATACTATAAAAAATGCTTTTTTTAGCAAATTCAAATTACTTTTTTAGTTTTATACCTTGTTGTAGCTTTTGCTTTAGGCTAGCCTTATTCTTAATAATTCCGTTTAGTAAAACTACACCCAAAACAATACCAGCTCCTAGGTAAAACTCTGGATTCATTTTTTCTTTACCACCAAAAATAAAAAGAGCTAAAATGATAGCATAAACAGGCTCTAAATTAATTGTTAACATTACTGTATATGGTGATAAGTATTTCATTATTTGAACAGATGCAATAAACGCATAGGCAGTGCATATACTGCTTAAAATAAATAAGTATACCCAATCCATTTTTGGTAAATTAAAAAACCCTAAAGAAAAGCTATTTGTAGTTAATAAATAAATTGTTACAAATAGTGTTCCGAACAAAAGTTGATATAATGAAATTCTATCAGCATCATATTTTTTAATAAACAAGCCATTTAAAACTGCGAATAAAGCTCCTAAAAAAGATGATATTAGTGCATATATAATTCCTAATTTATACTGACTTTCAAAATTAAAAATAATGTATAAGCCTGCTATAACAATTAATCCTAAAACTATTTCTAACGTTTTTACCCTTCTTTTAAAAAAAACAGGTTCTATTAATGATGTAAAAAAAGCGCCTGTACTCATAGTAACTAAAGCTACAGAAACATTAGATACTTTTATAGCTTTAAAAAAAAATATCCAATGCAAAGCAATAATAATTCCTGTAAAGAGGAATTTTATCAATCCTTTTTTATCAATGTAAAAAGATTTTTTTTTGAATATAAAATATAATGATATAAATAAAACTGCTAATCCCATTCTAAAAAACACTAACGGAATCGCATCAATAGTTATTAACGCACCTAAAATGGCAGTAAACCCCCAAATAAATACAATAAGGTGGAGTAAAAGATAATTTTTTATTCTATTTTCTTGCATCTAAATAAAGGTAAATGGCAACACAACCGAAAAAGATATTTGGCATCCATACATATACTAAAGAATCTACACCTGCCACTGCTCCTAATACTTCAGAAATTTTAAGTAAAAAAACATACATAAACATCAGACCTACACCTATAGCCAAATTTACTCCTGTACCTCCTCTTCTTTTTCTAAAAGCCAATGCAACCGCTATAATTGTTAAAATATAAGACGCTATTGGTAAGCTTGTTCTTTTGTAGAATTCAACTAAATATGCATTTAAATTTTTGACACCTCTTTTTTTAGAAACCTCTATAAATTTATACAATTCGTCTGAAGGCATTTCTTGAGATAATGCAGATTTATAAATCAAATCTTTTGGAGTAAAATTTAAAATAGTGTCTATTTTATTGCCTGAAAAAATACTATCTCTATCCTTATAATACTTTCTCAATCTCCAATTTCTCAGCAAAAATGAAGAATCCTTATATTGTAAATTATCTGCAAAAAGTTTAGATTTTAGTTCTAGACCATTATACAATTCTGAAGTGAAATCATAACCTCGGCTTGTTTCTGTGTTAAAGTTTCTAATAAAAATATAGGTACTATCAGTAAGTTGTAAACTAAAGTCATTTACATATTTAAATTCATATTTTTGTCTATTGTTGTTTAGATACTCTTTCTCAAATTTTTTTCTAGTTTTACTGCTTTTTGGAACTACAAAATGATTCATCAATAATGATAAAATAGTAATTAGCGTGGCACCTAAAAAATATGGGTACAAGAAACGAGTAAAAGAAACTTTAGCATTAGTAATTGCTATAATTTCAGTATTATTAGACAGTTTAGAAGTGAACAAAATTACCGCTATAAATAATGCCAAAGGCATAAAAGTATTGGTATAATAGATGATAAAATTCTTGTAATATTCGTCTACAATTTGGTAAAACCCTAAATCTGCATGTTCTAAAAAATTATCAATCTTTTCAGAAATATCTATGGCTACTGCTATAGGAATTAAAATAAGTAACGTAAATAAAAAAGTTACTAAAAAACGTTTTAATATGTACCAATCAATAATCTTCAAAAGTGCAGCTGTGTTATATATTACAAACGTTTATCCATTTGTTTTACCATTTTATCTTTCCATTCTCTAAAATCTCCTGCCAAAATATGTTTTCTAGCCTCGCGCGTTAACCACACATAAAAACCAAGATTATGAATGGATGCAATTTGTTTACCTAACATTTCTTTTGCGGCAAATAAGTGACGTAAATAGGCCTTTGAATAATAAGTATCTACTTCTGTAATACCCATTTCATCAATCGGAGAAAAATCATTTTCCCACTTTTTATTTTTTATATTTATAGTGCCGTGAGCCGTAAAAAGCATACCATTTCTGGCATTTCTTGTAGGCATTACACAATCAAACATATCAATACCTAATGCAATATTTTCTAAAATATTAATAGGAGTTCCAACTCCCATTAAATACCGTGGTTTATCTTCAGGTAAAATTGCAGTAACCACTTCTGTCATAGCATACATTTCTTCTGCAGGTTCTCCCACAGAAAGCCCACCAATGGCATTAGCCTGCTGATTAGAGTTTGCAATGTACTCTGCAGATTGTTTTCTTAAATCTTTGTAAGTACTTCCTTGTACAATCGGCATAAAAGTTTGTTCGTAACCGTATTTGTAGGGCAATTTTTCCAGATGATTGATACATCTATTCAACCACCTATGCGTCATATGCATAGAACGCTTTGCATAATTATAATCGCAAGGATAAGGAGTACATTCATCAAAAGCCATAATAATGTCTGCCCCAATTGTTCTTTGGGTTTCCATCACATTTTCTGGTGTAAAAAAATGCATAGAACCATCTATGTGGCTTTTAAATTTTACTCCTTCTTCATTTATTTTTCTTCTTCCTGATAAGGAATACACCTGATAACCTCCTGAATCTGTTAAAATATTACGATCCCAATTCATGAATTTATGCAAACCACCAGCCTTCTCTAAAATGTCTAATTTAGGACGTAAATAAAGATGATACGTATTACCTAGTATAATATCTGGATTTACTTGGTTTTTTAATTCTGTTTGATGCACTCCTTTTACTGTACCAACAGTACCAACAGGCATAAAAATAGGAGTTTCTATAGTGCCATGATCAGTAGTAATTACTCCTGCTCTGGCTTGACTTTTTGGGTCAGTAGTTTTTAAATCAAATTTCATTGTGGGCAAAGATAGCATTATTGTAAGAAGTGAAAAACTAAAAGATTCTTAAAGATTCTACTTAAAATCTTCTTTTCTTTTTAGATGATAAACCAGCGCCTTTCTTTTTATTTTTTGGTGATGATTTTCTGAAAGATGCACTCTTTTTATTAAACTCATTTTTAGTTGGAGCTGACTTTTTATGAACTTTCTTTTTGGGTACAGCTACAGTTTTTTTTGTTTTTGAAAGCTTTAAAGAAGCCTCCTCTGTTTTTGAAGATGATGAAATCATAGCGTTGATTTCTTTCATTTCTTCTGTTGTGAGTTCTCGCCAATCTCCAGATTGTAAATACCCAAGCTCTACATTCATAATTCGAGTGCGTTTTAACTTGGTTACTTCATAGTCTAAATATTCACACATACGCCTAATTTGGCGATTTAAGCCTTGTGTTAATACAATTTTGAATATTTTATCTGCAACTTTTTCTACAAAACATTTTTGAGTAACTGTGCCTAAAATAGGAATTCCATTGCTCATCTTTTCAATAAAATGTGGCGTAATGGTTTTATCAACAGTTACAAAATATTCTTTTTCATGATTATTCCCTGCGCGTAAAATTTTATTTACAATATCTCCATCATTGGTTAAGAAAATTAATCCTTCAGAGGGTTTGTCTAAACGACCAATTGGGAACAATCGTTCTGGATAATTGATATGTCTTATAATATTTTTAGGCTCTCTATCATCTGTGGTAGAAACAATACCTACAGGTTTATTTAAGGCAATATACAGCGTAACATCCTTTGGTTTTACCAAACGCCCGTCTAACTTTACAACATCTTTTTCACCAACTCTGTTGCCTAACTGTGTAGGTTTGCCATTAATGGTAACTCTACCTTCTTTTATAAATTTTTCGGCTTCTCTTCTTGAGCACATACCTGAAGAACTTATAAATTTATTTAGATTTATAGATTGCTGATTTTTATTTTCCAATGGATAGAATTTTGACAAAAATACAAACTTTTTACATGGAGTTTAGTACTCTTTTTGTATCGTTCTAAATGTTAAATTAATTCGTGGAGCATTTACCTTTTTAGTTGGTGGTAATCTATGCAACCAATGCGTTTGGGTTGTTGTTTTCATTACCAATAAACTGCCTCTTTCTAACAAAACATCAATTCTTTGCTTACTTTCTCTATGTTTAAAAGAAAACTTACGTTCTGCCCCTAAAGACAAAGAGGCAATAGCTCCGTTTTTTTTTAACATTTTTTCGCCATCTGAATGATAACCCATACCTTCATCACCTGAATGATATAAATTCAATAAACAAGAATTATAGGTTTCTCCACTTTCTTTCTCTACAATTGCTTTTAACTCTAGCAACTCTTTAATCCAAATATTAGCAGTTTTGGTAACTTTAGAATAAGTATAAGAATATTCAGAATCTCCATACCAAGCTACTTTTCTTTTGGTGATAATCTTTTTACCAAAAATAATAGCTTCATCATTTTTCCAATTAATGTGATCTAATAATTGTTGATAGTAAAAATCACTTTGAGCCGCATCTAAAACAGCACCATAATAATTGGTAACCCCATCATAAGGTAAAATATTTGTTATTTTATCCGAAGAAAATAAATCCATAACACAAAATTAAACAAAAATATTTGAGAGATTTCTCGACCACGCTCAAAATGACATTTAATTTATATCATAATGTATTTTAAAAATCTGAAACAAGTCGTATTTTTACAATATGGAATTTAAACTCGAATCAGAATTTTCTCCAACAGGAGATCAGCCAGAAGCAATTAGACAACTTTCAGAAGGAGTTTTAAGTGGAGAAAAGTTCCAAACTTTATTAGGCGTAACCGGTTCAGGTAAAACATTTACAGTGGCTAACCTTGTAAAAGAAGTAAAAAAACCTACGCTAGTTTTGGCACATAATAAAACGTTGGCTGCACAATTGTATTCTGAGTTTAAGCAGTTTTTTCCTGAAAATGCTGTAGAGTATTTTGTTTCTTATTATGATTATTATCAACCAGAAGCCTACATACCTGTTACAGGAACCTATATTGAAAAAGACTTGTCTATTAATGAAGATATTGAGCGCTTACGTTTGAGCACTACCTCTTCCCTACTTTCTGGCAGACGCGATGTTTTGGTTGTTGCTTCAGTTTCTTGTTTATATGGTATTGGTAACCCAACTGAATTTAAGAAAAATGTAATTCCTATTGAGGTTGGGCAGTTACTTTCTAGAACAAAGTTTTTACACCAATTGGTACAAAGTTTATATTCTAGAACAGAAGTAGAAATAAAAAGTGGAACCTTTAAAGTAAAAGGAGATGTAGTAACCATATATCCATCTTACGGAGATAATGGTTATCGTGTTCACTTTTTTGGTGATGAAATTGAAGAAATTGAAGCATTTGATTTAGAAAGTCAAACCGTATTAGAACGTTTTGAAAATTTAAATATTTACCCTGCAAATTTATTTGTAACCTCACCAGATGTGCTTCAAAATGCCATTCATCAAATTCAAGATGACATGGTAAAACAAGTAGATTATTTTAAAGAAATAGGCAAACATCTTGAGGCTAAACGTCTACAAGAACGTACAGAATTTGATTTAGAAATGATTCGCGAACTTGGCTATTGTTCTGGTATTGAAAATTATTCGCGTTATTTAGATGGCAGAGAACCCGGCACGAGACCTTTCTGTTTGTTAGACTATTTTCCTGATGATTATTTAATGGTAATTGATGAAAGCCACGTAACTGTGCCACAAACCCATGCCATGTATGGTGGAGACAGAAGTAGAAAAGAAAATTTAGTAGAATATGGTTTTCGATTACCTGCTGCTATGGATAATCGTCCGTTAAAGTTTGAAGAATTTGAAACCATACAAAACCAAACTATTTTTGTTTCTGCAACTCCTGCAGATTACGAACTGCAAAAATCTGAAGGCATTTATGTAGAGCAAATTATTAGACCAACAGGTTTGTTAGACCCACCAATTGAGGTGAGGCCAAGTTTGAATCAAATTGATGATTTAATAGAGGAAATTCAACTCAGAGTTGAAAAAGATGAACGCACATTGGTAACTACCTTAACCAAAAGAATGGCAGAAGAGCTTACCAAATATTTAACAAGAGTAGATATTCGTTGCAGGTACATTCATTCTGATGTGGACACTCTAGAGCGTGTAGAAATTATGCAAGATTTGCGTAAAGGTTTATTTGATGTATTGATTGGCGTAAACCTCTTGCGTGAAGGCTTAGATTTACCAGAAGTATCTTTAGTTGCCATTTTAGATGCAGATAAAGAAGGTTTTTTACGAAACAACAAATCATTAACACAAACTGTAGGTAGAGCTGCAAGAAACGTAAATGGTTTGGCCATTATGTATGCAGATAAGGTTACAGATAGCATGCAAAAAACAATTAATGAAACAGACAGAAGAAGGGAAATTCAAATTGCATACAACACCAAACACAATAAAGTACCCACACAAATTAAAAAGAAAATTGAAGACACGTTAACTAAATCTGCAGTTTCTAGTTACCATTATGATAACGCCAAGCAAGTGGCTGCCGAGCAAGATTTGCAATATTTACCTAAAGAAGAAATTGAAAAACGCATCCGTAAAAAAAGAAAAGAAATGGAAGCTGCCGCAAAAGGTTTAGATTTTATTGTAGCCGCAAAATTACGTGATGAAATTAAGGTTCTAAAAGAACAGGTTTAAAAAATCGCCTTGCTAAGGTGCATTTGATTGTGGTATTTTCACAAAATTAGACGCAAAAATATCCGCATATTAAAAATACCCCTGTTTTGTGAAAAACTTAATGGGATATGTGAATAACCTCGGCATTATAATCCAATTTATAGCAACTATATTTACATAGTACAAATAAATATACTTTATGTATTTTAGAGCTAATTGTTAATAATCTCTTAATAGCTTTTAATTATTAAATAAACAAATGTAATAGATTAAAAATATATTTGTATCAAATAAAAAAAGTCTTAAAGATGTTGCTCTAAGACCTTTTATTTAAAACGGTAACACTTTAAGAAGTGTACAATTTTTTAATTTGCAATTCAAAATTACAATACTTCTTAAAGCTTACCAAAATAATATTGTTAAATATAAAACAGGCCAACATCCTGTATTTTTTTTTGGAAAATGAGTTAACTATTTTTTAAGACACTCTTATAGGTATTGCAATTACCTATAATGAAGCTTGTAAACCCGTACAAACTTTAGCTATGCTTGGCTGAGCTTTAAAAACGGAGAGGTGACCATGCAATACCCGCTTTAAAAAGTATTGCGAATTTTTAACTTAAAGAAAAAATAATTCATGGCAATAATATATAAGCCACTAGAGAGGTTAAATCCTCAAGATACAACAGCTGTAAAAAAATACTATGCAGCAGTTGTAGCAAACGGAAGTGTAGATTTTGAAACACTTGCAGAAATGATTTCTGAACAATGTACCGTAACTGAAACCGACTGTTTAGCAGTTTTAAATGTTTTAGAACAAAACATTGTAAGAGAGCTAAAACAAGGACGCATTGTGCGTTTGGGTAAACTTGGTAATTTTCAAGTTAGCCTAAGTTCAGAAGGTTATGCTACTGAAGATGAAGTTACTGCAAGTGCAGTTAAAAAATCTCGAATTCTTTTTCGTCCTGCCAAAAAGATGAGAAATCTTTTAAAAGATTTAACTTTTCAGAGAGCGAGCTAATTTTTTTAGCAAATAGGCGAAAAGCCCAATAACCAAAGGTTATTGGGCTTTTTTTTACACAAATTTTATCGGCATTGCGTACGTACGCAACTTTTATTACCTACGTACCGAGTAATTATTGCCTCCTTACCCGATAAAAATTGCGCAAATAGCAAAAAATTCTTTTATAAATAGCTAGAATTTTAACTTTAAACCGTTTCTAAAACTTCATTTATATGATTTTTTAGTGTTTTTTTAAGGTTTTAAAGTGGTTTTCCAGACCACAAACTAGTGAATATTAGACTAAAAATCACTCATAATAGCAAATAGAATTAAGAATATAATTCGCTAATTACTACCACAATTAACCCAGCATTTCAAAGTAATTGAGAAAATTTATGCAACACAACCTAAATAAGAACAGGAACATTTTAACCAATGCAAAAGCAAAATAACAATAGAAGAATAAACTTTTTTAACCAAAAACGCCTTGCAAATTGCAAGGCGTTTTAAATATATGAAACTAAAAAGTAAGCTTAAGCACTCAATACTTCAGCAACTTTATCAGCAGCTTCTTGAAATTCTGTAGCAGAAATAATTTCCATTCCAGAGTTATCTATCAATTCTTTTGCCTCTTTAGCGTTTGTACCTTGTAATCTACAAATAATTGGCACAGTAATTTTATCTCCCATACTTTGGTAAGCATCTACAACACCTTGTGCAACTCTGTCACAACGTACAATACCTCCAAAAATATTTACTAAAATTGCTTTTACATTTGGGTCTTTTAAAATAATACCAAAAGCAGTTTCTACTCTTTGTGCATCTGCAGTACCACCAACATCTAAAAAGTTAGCAGGCTCTCCTCCAGATTCTTTAATCAAATCCATAGTTCCCATAGCTAAACCAGCTCCATTTACCATACAACCTACATTTCCATCTAAATCTACATAGTTTAAACCTGCAGCTTTAGCTTCTACTTCAATTGGGTTTTCTTCACGTAAATCACGCATTGCCGCGTAATCTTTATGTCTGAATAATGCATTTTCATCTAAAGAAACTTTAGCATCAACAGCCATTATTTTAGCATCAGATGTTTTTAATACAGGATTAATCTCAAACATTGAAGAATCTGACTTTATGTATGCTGTGTATAAAGCAGATACAAATTTTGTCATCTCCTTAAAAGCAACACCAGACAAACCTAAGTTAAAAGCTACTTTACGCGCTTGAAAAGGCATTAACCCTAATAAAGGATCAATTTCTTCTGTAAAGATTAAATGAGGCGTTTCTTCTGCAACAGTTTCTATATCCATTCCACCTTCTGTAGAATACATAATCATGTTTTTACCAGTTGCTCTATTTAATAAAACAGACATGTAATATTCATCTGGCTCTTCATCACCAGGATAATATACATCTTCTGCAACTAAAACTTGATTCACTAATTTACCTTCTGCAGAGGTTTGTGGTGTAACCAACATCATTCCTAAAATATCATCTGCAATACTTTCTACTTGCTCAATATTTTTAGCCAACTTAACTCCACCACCTTTACCACGACCACCAGCGTGAACTTGTGCTTTTATTACGTGCCAACCAGTACCAGTATCTTCAGTAAGTTTTTTTGCTGCAGCAACTGCTTCTGCCGGTGTACTTGCTACAATTCCTCTTTGTATTCTAACACCAAAACTATTTAATATTTCTTTTCCTTGATATTCGTGTAAGTTCATTTGTATCGTGTTTTATAACGGAAGCAAAAGTACAAATTCAAAGAAGAATGTTTGTAAATTTTTAAATAAAATTATCAAACAAAAACAAGCCTACTTTTTGGTATGCTATCACTATATCTTATTCAGCAGTTTCCAAGGATAATTCGCATCCTATTTTTAATAAATATTTCCTTTTAAGATTTCTTTAACAGTTAAAATATGTAACAATTTAAATTTTAAGATGTCTATATTTTAATTAACAACATTTTGTGATTTTGGTTATCTCTAGATAAATATTTTCGCAACACAATCAATGCAAAAACCAACCAAAGAAAGTACATGTTTAAAAAAATTTTAGCAATACTCATTGCGCTATTGTGGATGCAATTTTCATGGTCTCAAAATCAAAAGGACAGAAAAACCGTTAAAACGACAAGAATTTCTACAGCGCCTAAAATTGATGGTGTTTTAAATGATGATGCTTGGCAAAATGCTGATTTACTTACGGACTTTGTAATATTTAGACCTGAAAATGGTAAAGTAGTGCCTGATGCATATCAAACTAAGGTTAAAGTAGTGTATGATGATAATGCCATTTATATTTCTGCTGAAATGAATGACCCAGACCCTAAAAATATACCTAGCGAATTTGCTGTTAGAGATAACTTTGGGATTGCAGATTTTTTTTTAGTTACCATAAACCCAAATGATGATGGGCAAAATCCTTTTGAATTTATTGTACAAACCACAGGAAACCAAATAGATGCCAAAATATCTAATGGTGATGAAGATATGGATTGGAGTGCAGTTTGGCAAAGTGCTGCAAAAATTACAACCAATGGCTGGAATGTAGAAATGGAAATACCATACAGAGCCTTGCGTTTTGCAAACAGACCTGTGCAATCTTGGGGGTTTAACTTTCATAGGAGATTAGAAAAATTAAACGAACAACATACTTGGACACATATTGACAACACCGTTGGAAGATGGACACAGTATGATGGATTGATAACGGATTTTAGAGACATAAAACCATCTACAAGATTAAACTTATATCCTTATGCATCTTTGGTTACAAATACCTTTGAAGGAAATACAGATTTTGATTGGAATGTAGGAATGGATATTAAATATGGTTTAACAGAAAATTTTACTTTAGATGTTACCCTTATTCCAGATTTTAGTCAAGTTGGTTTTGATGATGTGGTTCTTAATTTAGGCCCCTTTGAACAGGAATTTACAGAACAAAGACAATTTTTTACAGAAGGTACAGAGTTGTTTAATATTGCTGACTTATTCTATTCTAGAAGAATTGGTGGTGCACCTATAGATCAGTTTGATATTGAAAGTACACTTTCAGATAACGAAGAAATTATAAATTATCCTGGTAAAGTTGCTATGCTTAACGCCATTAAAATATCTGGAAGAACCAAAAAAGGATTAGGTGTTGGCTTTTTTAATGCCATAACAGAAAAAACAAAAGCTACCATTAAAGACACCTTAACTGGTGCTATTAGAAAAGAAGTTATTGATCCTTTCACCAATTATAATATTCTAGTTTTAGATCAGCAGTTTAATCAAAACTCAAGCATCTCTTTAATAAATACTAACGTTACTAGAGATGGTAGTTTTAGAGATGCCAACGTTACGGCTTTAAATTGGCATGTTGAAACTAAGGATAGTAAATATAATGTTGATGGTTCTGCAAAAATGAGTACCATTTCTGATGATGTAAACAACCCAAATACTGGATATACCTTTGACAATAGTTTTGGATACAATTCTGGAAACTGGTTTTGGGAATTAGGTTATAACTTTGAAAACAAAGACTTTAACCCTAATGATTTAGGTATTTTATTTACAAACGACCAACAAACCATTTATGGAAATTTAGGTTGGAGAACTGTACAACCCACAAAAAACTTTAATAGAATTAGGGTAAACTCTTACCACCAACTAAACTACCAGCATTATTCTGGTGTATATACCGGCTATTTTGGAGGAATTAGAGCAAGCGCACAAACTAGAAATCGCTTTTCTTTTGGAGGTAACCTAAACTATGGTTCTGAAGAAAAAGATTTTTTTGAACCTAGGCAAGGCACTACTAGTGGCCAATTCTTTTTGCAACCACAAAATACAAATGTAAGAGCTTGGTTGGAAACCAATTCTCAAAAGAAATTTGAGCTAAGCGCAAATGCTTATTTTACAGCTTACAGCAACAACCCAAAAGAAAGGTTTGGATATAGAATAGGATTAAGACACCGATTTAACAATCAATTTTCTCTAAGATACAGATTAGGATTCAACAATACAAATAACGACCAAGGTTATGTAGATGAAACTTCAGATGCTATAATTTTTGGTTTTAGAGATCGAAAAAGCTACACAAATACCATATCTGGCAAATATAGTTTCAGCACAAATTCATCTTTATCGCTTAGTTTTAGACATTACTGGAGTGCTGTGGCCTATAACAGTTATGCTAATTTAGCTGCAGACGGCACGTTATATCCAAACACAACGTATTTGGGCGAAGATGTAAATTTTAACAGTTGGAATTTAGACTTAAATTATATTTGGCAGTTTGCACCTGGCAGTCAATTAATTGCTTTTTACAGAAATTCTATATTCAATTCAAATACAAACGCCAACCAAAACTTTTTTGACAATTTAGAAAATCTATTTGATCAATCTCAAAGACACACAGTTTCCGTGCGCTTTGTATACTTTATAGATTATAACAAGTTGAAAAATTTAATCTAATAAAAATATTGTGCCCCCATCTTTAAGAAAAACGGATATACATCAAAAGTATATCCGTTTTTTCATATTTTCGTAAATCGATATAAATACTATGATTGTAACAAAAAATATCCATAAATATTATGGTGATGTTGAAGTTTTAAAAGGCGTTGATTTAGAAATTAAAAAAGGTGAAATTGTAGCTATTGTTGGCCCTTCTGGAGCAGGAAAAACTACCTTATTACAAATTTTAGGCACTTTAGATAAACCTTTAAAAGAGCAAAATTTTGAGTTATCAATCAATAATATTTCTTTAAAAAATATTTCTGATAAAGCTCTCTCACAATTCAGAAACCAGCAAGTTGGTTTTATATTTCAGTTTCATCAATTATTACCTGAATTTACAGCATTAGAAAATGTTTGCATACCTGCTTTTATTGCTAAAAAATCTAAAAAAGAGGCCGAGACAAAAGCCAAAGAATTATTAGATTTTTTAGGATTATCGCATAGAATTCATCACAAACCTAATGAACTTTCTGGAGGCGAGCAACAAAGAGTAGCCGTGGCAAGAGCACTCATTAACAACCCTTCTGTAATTTTAGCTGATGAGCCTAGTGGAAATTTAGACAGTAGCTCTGCCAAAAACTTGCATGAACTTTTTTTTAAACTAAGAGATGAATTTGGGCAAACCTTTGTAATTGTTACGCACAATAACGAATTGGCAAATATGGTAGACAGGAAATTGACAATGAAAGATGGCAAAATTATTGAAAACGTAACATTAACTCGAAAATAGCCGAAAATATAAAAGGACCACAATGAAAGAAACTTTTTTAACCTTAATTAGTTATATTAAAAATCCAGTTTTAGAAAAAGACACAAATAAAGATATAAAGTATCGTCTTAAAATATTTGGCCATCTTTTAATAATTAGTTTGGCAACGGGTCTTTTAGTATCTCCTTTGTTTATTATTGTAGAAGAACTAGGCCTAGTAAATATGGATGACCATGCTATGGAAGAGCTCATGAGAACCTTCTCAGTGTCTTATATTTTTTTATTTACGGTAATTTTAGCACCATTAATTGAAGAAGCTTTTTTTAGAGCACCACTTACACTATTTGATAATCCAAAAAGTTTTAAACCTGCTTTTTACACTTTTGCTATAATTTTTGGCCTTATTCATATTACCAACTTTACTATTACTACAAATGTGCTATTACTGGCTCCTATTTTAATATTACCTCAAACTCTTTTAGGTACTTACTTAGGATTTATTAGAGTTCGTTTTGGGCTTTTATGGAGCATTGCCTTACATGCATGTTATAATGGTATTTTAATGATTTTAACGCTTTCTGCTGATTTAGTATAAGGCACATGCAAAAAGCTGAACTTAAAGAATTTCTAGATCAAAAGGTGCTGTTATACAATAATCCCAAATTTATTGAATCAGACCCCATTCAAATTCCACATCAATTTTCTAAAAAAGAGGATGTAGAAATTTCGGCATTTTTAACAGCTACGATTTCTTGGGGAAATAGAACCATGATTATTAAAAACGCGTTTAGAATGATGGAGTTATTAGATAATTCACCGCATGATTTTATTATGAATCATAAAGAAAGTGATTTAAAAACACTAGAGAATTTTGTACACAGAACCTTTAATTTTATTGATTTTCAGCAATTTATAAAATCTTTAAAACACATCTATCAAAATCATCAAGGTTTAGAAAATTCTTTAAGTATAGTAGACAAAACCACCAATTACCAAACATCCATTCATCAATTTAAAAAAAAATTCTTTGAAATAGCACATCAACAAAGAACTCAAAAACACGTTTCAGATCCGTTAAAAAATTCAGCGGCAAAGCGTATTAACATGTTTTTACGTTGGATGGTAAGAAACGACAATACTGGTGTAGATTTTGGTATATGGAAAACTCATAACACTGCCCATTTATCTTGCCCTTTAGATGTGCATTCAGGAAATGTAGCCCGAAAACTTAAACTCCTAAAAAGAAAACAAAACGATTGGAAAGCGCTAGCTGAATTAGATAAAAAGCTGAGAAGTTTAGATAAAAAAGACCCTGTGAAATATGATTTTGCATTATTTGGGTTAGGCGTTTTTGAAAAGTTTTAGCAGAACTTACTTTAAAATTTCTATACAAGTAGCAATCCTTATAGAAGCATTTGTGCTCTAAAAATACATAACGGAATATATTTTTTTAAAGTACATTACAACTGCATCTATTTTCCTATCTCTCTTAATAATTAATTGAGTATTTTTGATACAAATTAAGCGTTCTAATTATGAAAAAATACTTATTTCTTTTTGCTTTGTTATTTGCAATAAATACAACTTGCCAAGATCACAGAATCCCTTTAGATACAATGGTTGTAACTAATAACCAAGTGCAAATTAAAGGGAAAACGATTCCATATAAAGCCACCACAGGAATGCAACCTGTTTTTGATGATAATGGAAACACAATCGCTTCATTATACTACACATATTATAAGAGATCTGATATTAAGAACGATGAAAAAAGACCCATCATTATGTCTTTTAATGGAGGACCAGGTTCTGCCTCTGTTTGGATGCATATTGCCTACACAGGTCCAAAAATTTTAAAAATTGATGATGAAGGCTATCCTGTACAACCTTATGGTGTAAAAGACAATCCAAATTCTATTTTAGATGTAGCTGACATTGTGTATGTAAATCCAGTAAACACAGGGTATTCAAGGCCAGTTGTTGCTAAAGGAAAGAAATTAGATAAATCGCTGTTTTTTGGCATTAATGCCGATGTAAAATATCTAGCGGGTTGGTTAAACACCTTTATCACCAGAAACAACCGCTGGAAATCTCCAAAATATATTATAGGCGAAAGTTACGGAGGTACGCGTGTTATGGGCTTAGCTGCAGAATTGCAAAATAGCCAATGGATTTATTTAAATGGTGTTATTATGGTTTCTCCAGCAGATTATAAAGTATTAAGAACGGGCAGTTCTGTAGATTATGCTATAAATTTGCCATACTATACAGCTGCCGCTTGGTATCATAAAGTATTACCCAAAGAATTGCAAGAAAAGGATTTATTAGAAATATTACCTGAGGTAGAAAATTATGCCATCAATAATTTATTGCCTGCAATTGCCAAAGGTGGATTTATTTCTGAGACAGAAAAAAATAATGTGGCTGATAAATTCTCATATTACTCAGGTTTGAGTAAAAAATCAATTCTTAGAAATAACTTAGAAGTATCACCGTCTTTCTTTTGGAAAGAGCTACTAAGAGACAAAACAGGTCAAACTATTGGCAGGCTAGACTCTAGATATTTGGGTTTAGACAAACGTGAAATTGGTTCCAATACTGATTTTAATCCAGAACTAACCTCTTGGTTGCACTCTTTTACACCAGCGATAAACTACTACGTTAGAGAACATTTAAACTTTAAAACAGATGTTAAATACAACGTTTTTGGCCCTGTTAGACCTTGGGATAACAGAAATAATAATGTAAGAGAAGGTTTACGACAAGCTATGGCTCAAAATCCGTATTTAAAGGTTTTGGTACAGTCTGGTTATTATGATGGTGCAACCACATATTTTAGTGCAAAATACACCATGTGGAAAACAGACCCCAGTGGAAAAATGAAAGACCGTTTCTATTTTAAAGGATATAGAAGTGGACACATGATGTATCTAAGAAATGAAGATTTACAAAAAGCCAATGATGATTTAAGAACATTTATTAGCAATAGTTCTGCAAAAGGGAAACCTGCAAAATACTAATGTAATGCAGTTCCAAAACCCTTCTATTTTATACTTTTTAGTACTGCTAATAATTCCCATAATTGTACATCTTTTTCAATTGCAAAAATTTGTAAAAGTATCTTTTACCAACGTTGCCTTTTTGCAAAAATTAGTACAACAAAGTCGTAAGAGTTCGAAGCTAAAAAAATGGTTAATATTGGCTACAAGAATGCTTTTATTTACTGCCATAATATTTGCTTTTTCTCAACCTTATTTGAGTGATAAAAAAACAGAAATCAAGCAATACACATTTGTATATTTAGACAATTCTTTAAGCACAAATTCAAAAGGAAAAAAGGGTAATTTATTAAAGATAGCAGCTAAAGAAATTATAGAAAGTGCAAACCCTAAAGACAGTTATTCCTTACATACGAATTCTAATTTTGATGAGAATATTACTTACACTGCACTAAAAGATAAACTTTTAAACATACAAAATTCATCTAAAAAAGTTGATATTAATAGTGTTTTTCTAAAAATAAATAGCATTCAAAAAAATAAAACTAACACTTTAAATAAAAATATTTTAATATCTGATTTTCAAAACTATAAACACGATAAGTTTACAAATGTAACATCTAATTTTTCGGGAGTACAATTGAAACAGGCTCAAAAAAACAATATCTCTATAGACAGTGTTTTTACCAATAATACCATAACTGATAATTTAATCATAAATGTAATTGTAAAAAATCAAGGTGAAGCTAAAACCAATATTCCTATTGCTGTTTTTAACAAAGGTAAATTAGTAAGTAAACAGTCCTTCTCTATTGCAGAAAACGCTAAACAAACGGTTTCTTTTACAATACAAAAAGAACCAATTTTTTTGGGTGAAATTAACATTACTTTTAGTGATACTTTCTCTTTTGATAATCAATTTTATTTCAGTTTAAATACAACTAAAAAAATCAATGTTTTAAGCATTGGAAAAGCAGCTAATTTCTTATCTAAAATTTATACAGAAAAAGAATTTAACCTCACACAAAACACACTCCAAAATATAAATTATAATGCTATTTCAAAACAACAAATTATAATTTTAAATGAGGTAGAAAAAATACCAGAAATCCTCTCTAAGAGTATCATTGATTTTACAAATAAAGGAGGAACAGTTGTGGTGATTCCAAATCAAAAAATAAATCTAATATCTTACAATTCATTTTTACAAAAAATAGCCAAAGCAAGAATAAACTCAATAAATAGAGATACTTTAAAAATCACAAATATTAATTTTAACCACCCTGTGTTTAAAAATGTTTTTTCGAAAAAGGTTAAGAATTTTCAATATCCAATTGTTAAAAGCAACTACCCTATTCTAGTATCAAATCTGAGTAATATTATTAATTTTGAGAATAATGCACCTTTTACGGTGCAACTTAAAACTAAATCTAGTAATTTATTTTGGATATCAAGTGCATTATCTAAAGAGAATAGTAATTTTTTAAATTCGCCCTTAATAGTTCCATTGTTCTACAATTTTGGGAAACTAAGTTTTCAAAACTCTAAGTTATATTATTATCTAGATGATGAAAATAAGATAGATATAGAAACTAGTTTAAACAAAGACGAAATTTTAACTTTAGCAAGTAAAAATTCATCGTTTATTCCTCCGCAGCAGACCTATCAGCATAAAGTTAGTATTGGTATAAAATCTAATCCATCAACATCAGGGTTTTATCATATCTTAAGAAAAAAAGATACCATTCAGACTATTGCATTCAATTCACCCAAAGCAGAAAGTAACCTTAACTTTTTAGATACTTCTAAAATTAAATCAGAGATTGGTAAAAACATCAATTTTTCATCATCAATTTCTGAGGTATTTGAAGATTTGAATAAAAAAAATGAAGTTCAATGGCTTTGGAAATGGTTTTTATCTTTGGCAATTGTATCTTTGTTTCTAGAAATTTTGATTTTAAAATTCTATAAACCATGAGTACGCTTCTTAAAAACGCAACAATAATCGCTGCAACAAGTCCTTATCATCTTCAAAAAAAGGATATTTTAATTAGTAATAGTGGAACTATTGATAAAATTGCAGAAAACATCTCAAATGAAGGGGTTGATAAAGTAATTACTTTAGAGAACCTTCACATTTCAGCTGGTTGGTTTGATACCAGTGTATCTTTAGGAGAACCTGGATTTGAAGAACGTGAAACCATTAAAAACGGATTGCAAGTAGCTGCCAAAAGCGGTTTTACCTCAATTGCCGTAAATGCCAACACCAATCCTATTATCGATTCTAAATCTGATGTAGAATTCCTTATAAACAAAGCCAACAATTCCGCTACAAATTTATACCCTATTGCTGCCTTAACTCAAAAAAGCAAAGGAATTGAAATGGCGGAATTGTATGATATGCAACAATCTGGAGCTATTGCTTTTGGTGATTACAATAAAGCTATTGAAAATGATAATTTAATGAAAGTTGCCTTGTTGTATGCTCAAAATTTTAATGGCTTGGTATTGAGTTTTCCTAAAAATAATGCCATTGCTGGAGAAGGAATTGCTAACGAAGGTATTCAAAGTACAAAACTAGGCTTAAAAGGAATTCCTGCTTTAGCAGAACATATTCATATAGCAAGAGATTTATTTTTATTAGAATACACAGGAGGCAAATTACATATTCCAACCATTTCTTCGGCAAAATCTGTAGATTTAATTAAAGAAGCCAAGCGCAAAGGAATGCGAGTTACTTGTAGTGTATCTGCGCACCATTTAACCCTAACTGATGAGGAATTAAATGAATTTAATAGTAATTTTAAAACTGCCCCGCCTTTAAGAACAAAGCAAGACATTAAAGCGCTGCAAGAAGGTGTTAAAACTGGTGTAATAGACATTATTACCTCAGATCATAACCCAATAGATATAGAACACAAAAAAGTAGAATTTAGCGAAGCAAAAGATGGTGTTATTGGTTTAGAAAGCGCATTTGCTGCTATAAATTCCGTTTTGGAAATCTCCGAATTTATCAATTGTATTACGACAAACCCTAAAACTATTTTTGGTATTGCAAATTTAGAGATTAAAGAAGGAGAAAAGGCTGATATTACATTATTTAATCCTGAAGGAGAAACTACTTTTTTAAAAGAAAATATTTTATCAACATCTAAAAACAGCCCTTTTGTGAATAAAATATTAAAAGGGAAAGTCTACGGCATTTTTGCCAATAATCAACTAATTCTAAATTAAAAAAAAATGGAAAACACATCTGTAAATGAAGGAAAAATAGCTGCTATTATTAGTCATTTTTGGGTAATTGGTTTGGTAATTGCCTTTGTAATGAATATGAATAAGAAAAACTATTTTACTAGTTTTTACATTAGGCAGATGGTTGGTCTAAATGTTTTTCAGTTTTTAAATGGAGCAATCATTTATAAATATTTTAGTACTTCTGGGAGTTGGTTAATTGGAGTTTTTATTTTTATACTTTGGTTGATTTCATTAATCAGCGCAATAAAAGGAGAGGAAAAAGAATTACCAATTGTAGGTGAGCACTTTCAAAACTGGTTTAGAGGACTTTCATAAGATTTGTAAACCAATTAACAACTTCATCATCATCATCATCATCATCATCATCATTCCTATTTATATAGGATTCCATAAAAGACATCAATGAGCTTACATTACATTGTTAGAAAACCCGAACAAGAAACTGAAAATCCACCAGTATTAATCTTACTTCACGGTTATGGAAGTAATGAGCAAGATTTATTTTCTTTTGCTGAAGAATTACCTAAAGAATTATTAATTATCAGTGCTCAAGCACCATACGAAATGGGCTACGGAGGGTATGCTTGGTATGCCATTAATTTTGATAATGAAAACGGCAAATTTTCTGATTTAAAGCAGGCCAAAACTTCTATTGATGCTATTGCTTCGTTTATAGAAGAAATAAAAGTAAAATACAACACTAAGCCTGACAAAACATTTTTACTTGGTTTTAGCCAAGGTGCTATTTTAAGTTATTCATTAAGTTTTATTTACCCCAATAAAGTAAATCATGTTATTGCATTAAGTGGTTATATAAATAACGAAATGATTCCTAAAAAAATCTCTGATAAAATAAAAACAGACTACTATTGTTCTCACGGCACTGTAGACCAAGTTTTACCTGTAGATTGGGCAAGAAAAAGCAAACCTTTCTTGGATAATTTAAATTTACAGAATCATTATTCTGAATATAATGTTGGTCATGGGGTTGCCCCTCAAAACTTTTATAGTTTCAAATCTTGGATTGAGGCACGTTTATAAAATTGGTATTTTTTACAGTTTATGTTTTACCTAAACATATAACTTTGTTTGCTTGAAATAATCTCTATCTAAAGAAGACCAAAATTCCTTTAAGTTGATTGTATTTTAAAAACACTAAAAAAAAGTGTTTTTTCTGTCACATTTTCTTAAAAATGATCACTAATAGAATAGAACTAATAAAAATTCGTACAAATAAACAGTTTTAGGTAACATTAATGTTATTCAACAACAACTTTAAATTAACCACAAAGCAATGAGAAAATATATTTTTTTTATACTAACCATAGTATTGGCAAGTACCGCAACAGCACAACAAGAAAGTAGTATCTCTAAAAAAGTTACTAATGAATTTCATAAAAAATACAATGCGAGTGACTACGAAGGTATTTTTAACATGTTTGCAAAAGAAATGAAAGAGTTTATGCCACATGATAAAACCTTAACGTTTTTAAATACTTTAAATGCGCAAGCTGGAAAAATTATTGAAAGAACATTTATTAAATATCCTCAGGCCAATGTGGCATTATACAAAACAAAATTTGAACGAGATCTCGTGGCACTATTTATTTCTGTGGATGCAAATTCTAAAATTAATGGATTAATGGTAAAACCTTTTGTTGAGGAATCAAATACAAAAAATGTAGTGAATAATTTATCTGACAATAATGATTTTATAACAGATAAACAATTTGAAATTATATTTAATAATTCTAAAAATTTTCCAAACCAAACACAAATTTCAATTGCTTTTATAAAAGACGGAGAAGTTAACTATTTTGGAATACATAAAACAAATGATAGCATTTCAACAATTCAAAATCACAATAGTGTTTTCGAGATAGGTTCTATATCTAAAGTTTTTACTGCTACCCTACTTGCAAATTTTGTAGTAAATGGAAAAGTTAAATTAAATGAAAATATTAATAAATATTTAAAAACATCTTTCAATAATAATAAAGAAATATCATTTATTGGGTTGGCCAATCATACATCTGGGCTTCCTAGACTACCAAGTAATACTGACTTCACCAAGGTTAATCCCCAAAACCCATATAAAGATTATAAAGATTATAAACTCAAACAATACTTAAGTTCATACCTAGAATTATCCAATAAAGGGGCATATCAATATTCTAACTTAGGAGCAGGGTTACTCGCTTACACATTAGGGGTAATTGAAAATGAAACCTACGATAATCTTCTAAAAAAGAAAATATTTTCAAAATATAATATGCAAAATTCCACAGCAGAGATCCATAAAGTAAAAGGTAATTTGGTTAAGGGTTTAAATAATGAGGGAAAAGAAGTCTTAAATTGGCAATTTTCTTCTTTGGTAGGAGCAGGTGCAATATATTCCACAGTAGAGGACTTATCTCATTTTGCCATTTCTCAATTTGATGAATCTAATAAAGAACTAAATCTTACAAGAAATAAAACTTTTGAAATTAATGATAATATAGATATTGGTTTAGGTTGGCACATTTTAAAATCTAAATCTAAAAATCTTTGGTATTGGCATAATGGAGGGACGGGCGGATATTCATCATCAATGGCTATCGATAAAAATTTAAACAATGGGATAATTATCCTATCCAATGTATCCGCATTCAACCCAAATATGGAAAATATTGATAAATTATGTTTTGAGCTAATGAAAACAATAGATAAAGAATAAGGCAATGCACACAACAAACCTTAAAACAGCCCTTATTTTATTAAATTAAAATTAATGCAATTTCTAGACTACATAAAACGTCCTTACCCATTTTATTACACACATTTAAAAAAGGTGTTTTTTTTACTCTGTTTTATTGCTATAGCAAGCTTTCTTTTTACTTATTTATTTGAGCCTTTTGTTGTAAATGTAAACGAACATAAAATAGATAATTTATGGATTATTACATTACATTCTATTATTCCAGTTCCAGTGGCTTTTGTCTATTTTTTCTTTCTTCATAAATCTGTTAAAAATATTGAAAGCTGGACCTTAGGTAAAGAGTTTTTGCATTTGTGCATGACATTAGTTATTATTGGTTTAGTTAGTTTCTTGATAAGAAATTTTATTTATTCAAATCCAGATAATTGGTCTTTACAATATTTTTGGGAAGAAATAAGAAACACTTTTTTGGTAGGTAGTTTAATTTTGATAATTATTTTACCTTTAAATATGGAACGCTTAATAAGCAAGCATTCAAAGAATTTAAAATTATTACCAAATTATCAAAAACATAAAGCATCTAACAATTTAATTATTAAAATTACTACCCCTATTAATGAAGAAAATTTCGAATTGAATATTGCAGCTTTTCTTTATGCAAAAGCAGACGGAAACTACACTGATATATTTTTTTTAGATGAAAACAAATTGAAAAAAGTAACTCATCGAGTTACACTTTCATCATTTGAAATACAACTAAAAGAAGTTTCTAGTTTAGTAAGATGCCATCGTTCTTATATGGTAAACCTAAATAAAGTGAAAAATATCTCTGGAAATGCACAAGGCTTAAAAATTGAGCTTATAAACCATTCAGAAATAATTCCTGTATCTAGAAAATATATACCCATTGTTAAGGAATTTTTTCAAAAGAATTCGTAATTGCTTCATGCTTTGAAACATCTAATACTAGCATAGACAATATTTACCTTGACGTTTGAATCATTACTTTGACATTCAGAACATTTTCCAATTTAGTATTGAAAACGCCATTACATTTGCTGTA
>CAJWAC010000025.1 GCA_913020555.1 uncultured Polaribacter sp.
GAACTCCTGTTAACTTCAAAGAATTACCTCAAAACATTGTAAATGCACTAGTAGCAACTGAAGATGAGCGTTTTTATGAACATTCTGGAATTGATTATATAGGAACAGCAAGAGCTATTTTAAAACCAGGAAGTGGTGGGGCAAGTACAATTACACAACAATTGGCAAAAATGTTGTTTACAGGAAGGGCTTCAAGAAATATCTTTAAGAGAGTTGGGCAAAAAATGAAAGAGTGGGTGGTTGCTATAAAATTAGAAAGACAATACACCAAGAATGAAATTATAGCAATGTATTTAAATAAGTATGATTTTTTAAATCAAGCTGTTGGAATACGTTCTGCTGCAAGAATTTATTTCGGAAAAGAACCAAAAGATTTGGAAATTCAAGAGTCTGCAATGTTAGTGGGTATGTTAAAAAACTCATCTTACTTTAATCCTTTAAGAAGAGAGGCAAAAGTAAAGCAAAGACGAAATGTTGTTTTATTACAAATGACTAGGAGTAAGTTTATTACAGAAAGAGAAAAGTTAGATCTACAGCAATTACCATTAAATATCAATTATACTCCAGAAAGTCATGATGAGGGTTATGCTACATATTTTAGAACGCATTTACAAAAGGTGATGAGAACTTGGGTACAAAACAATCCTAAACCAAATGGAGAAGAATATGATATTTTTAGTGATGGTTTAAAAATTTATGTAACTATAGATTCAAGAATGCAAAAATACGCAGAAGAAGCGGTTACGGAGCATATGTCAAACTTGCAATCTTACTTTTTTAAAGAACAAAAAAGAAATAAGACTGCGCCTTTTTATGATTTAGAGCAAAGTCAAATTAACGGTATTTTAAATAGAGCAAAAAAGAATTCAGAAAGATATAAGCGCTTAAAAAGAGCAGGAAAGTCATCCACAGAAATAGAAGAAATCTTTAAGAAAAAGACAAAAATGAAAGTCTTTTCATGGAAAGGAAATATAGATACAATTATGTCTCCAAATGATTCTATAAAATACTACAAGTCGTTTTTAAGATCAGGTTTATTGTCTATAGAGCCTCAAACAGGTCATATAAAAGCTTGGGTGGGTGGCATCAATAATAAACATTTTAAGTATGATGCTGTAGCACAACAAAAAAGGCAAGTTGGTTCTACATTTAAACCATTTGTATATGCAACAGCTATCAATCAATTAAGAAAATCGCCTTGCGATGAATTACCCAATACACCATATACAATTCCAAAAGGTAAATATGGAATTCCAGAGGAATGGACTCCCAAAAATTCTAATGATAAATATGGAGGAATGTTAAGCTTAAAAGATGCTTTAGCAACATCTACAAACGTGGTAACGGCAAATTTAATAGATCAAGTAGGTCCAATTAATGTAGTTCGGTTGGCAAAATCCGCAGGTATAGAAACCAAAATTCAGGCTAATCCCTCTATTGCATTAGGTGCTGTAGATTTATCTTTATACGAAATGGTAAGTGCGTATAGTACATTTGCCAACAAAGGTTTACGTGTAAAACCAATGATTATTACAAGAATTGAAGATAAAAATGGAACAGTTTTAAAAGATTTTGTTCCTAAAACAGAAGAAGTTTTAAGTGAAGAATCTGCTTATGTAATTTTAAATTTATTACAGGGTGTAACAGATTCTGGATCTGGAATTCGTTTACGATCAGCCTATTATACTTCTGGAGGTAAAACGGTAACTGGTTTTCCTTATAAGTTTGAAAACCAAATTGCAGGAAAAACAGGAACAACACAAAATCAATCCGATGGTTGGTTTATGGGAATTGTACCAAATTTAGCAACTGGTGTTTGGACTGGCGGAGAAGATAGAGCAACGCATTTTGCTGGAATTACAAAAGGGCAAGGAGCAACAATGTCTTTACCAACTTGGGCGTTATTTATGAAAAAATGTTATGCAGACGAAACTTTAAACATAAGTAAAGAAGATTTTGAGGAGCCAGAGGGTTTATCCATCAATATAAATTGCGGAGATAAAGCTGAAGAAGAAGGACAAGAAAAAAAGATTAAAATTTCTGAAGAGGAAGAAACAGATTTTTAAGTTTTTTTCAATATTCTAAATATTGATAAGTATTTTGTAAAAAGGTATAAATTAATCATTTTAAAACTTTATTATGATAAACAAAAAAGTGAACAATGTTCAAGAAGCTCTTGAAGGCGTTAAAAGTGGAATGACTTTAATGCTTGGTGGTTTTGGTTTATGTGGAATTCCTGAAAACGCAATTTCAGAATTAGTCAAATTAGATATTCGAAAAGTTACTTGCATTTCTAACAATGCAGGTGTTGATGATTTTGGTTTGGGTTTATTGTTACAAAATAAGCAAATCAAAAAAATGATTTCCTCTTATGTAGGAGAAAATGATGAGTTTGAGCGCCAAATGTTATCAGGAGAATTAGAGGTAGAACTAACTCCACAAGGCACTTTAGCAGAAAAATGTAGAGCAGCACAAGCTGGTTTTCCTGCTTTTTACACACCTGCTGGTTATGGTACAGAAGTTGCAGAAGGTAAAGAAACTAGGGAATTTGATGGTAAAATGTATGTTTTAGAGCCAGCTTTTAAAGCAGATTTTGCCTTTGTAAAAGCCTGGAAAGGAGATACTGCTGGTAATTTAATTTTTAAAGGAACTGCCCGTAATTTTAATCCGAATATGTGTGGTGCCGCAACAATTACGGTAGCAGAGGTAGAAGAATTGGTTCCTGCAGGAACCTTAGATCCCAACCAAATACATATTCCAGGCATTTTTGTACAAAGAATTTTTCAAGGAACCGCTTATGAAAAGAGAATTGAACAACGAACTGTAACACCAAAATCGTAAGAAAGATGGCATTATCAAAAGAACAGATAGCACAGAGAATTGCAAAGGAATTACAAGATAAATGGTATGTTAATTTAGGGATTGGAATTCCCACTTTAGTCGCCAATTATATTCCAAAAGGAATAGAAGTCGAATTTCAGTCGGAGAATGGGTTGCTAGGAATGGGACCTTTTCCTGTTGAAGGAACTGAAGATGCCGATTTAATTAACGCAGGAAAACAAACTGTTACTGTATTAGATGGTGGGTCTATTTTTGATTCTGCAACCAGTTTTTCTATGATTAGAGGAAGGCACGTTCAATTAACTGTTTTAGGTGCTATGGAAGTTGCAGAAAATGGAGATATTGCCAACTGGAAAATTCCAGGAAAAATGGTGAAGGGAATGGGCGGTGCAATGGATTTAGTTGCCTCTGCAGAAAATATTATTGTTGCAATGATGCATACCAATAAAAGGGGTGAATCTAAGTTGTTAAAAAAATGTTCATTACCATTAACAGGTGTAGGTTGCGTTACAAAAATCGTAACAAATTTAGCGGTTTTAGAAATCAAAGACAATGCATTTCATCTGTTAGAAAGAGCTCCCGGTGTTTCTATTGAGGATATTCAAAAAGCAACAGAGGGTACTTTAATTATAAATGGTGAAATTCCTGAAATGAATATTTAAATGGGTAAACTAAAATCGATTATTCCTTTGCTTTTTCCTATTCTAATTATTTTGTTTGGATTCATAACCTATAAAGTTTTAGAATTTGAGCCTAATTTTTACACGGTTACTATAAATGTTGGTTTGGCTTATATACTCGCTCCAAAATTTAAAATTATTCAAAAACAAGATGGAGAGTACGAACAAATGAAATGGTTGTTTTTTACAAAAGTAGTCAATAAAAAAATGTAATTTTTCTAAAATGAAAAAGTTAGCACATTATCCAAGATTGATTTTTTTACTCGTATTTTTGATTACTTACACTGTGTCTTATTTTTCAAAATTAGATAATCCGTTGTTAAGCACTCTTTTTTCAATAACTTTGGCATTTATTTTATCACCAAGAAAAAAGAAAATTGAAACACAGAGTCAAAATAAAACACAAATTACCTGGCTGTTTTTAAAGGAACCAATAATTATAGAGTAATTTAAACTAAGACTTTTTTCTTTTTTTTGGAAATTAAATGCATCAAATGAAAATAATATCATACAACGTAAACGGAATCAGGGCAGCTTTAAAAAAAGGTTTTTTAGATTGGTTAAAAGCGGCAAATCCAGATGTAATTTGTATACAAGAAACTAAAGCTCACAAAGAACAATTAGATTTATCGTTATTTGAAGCAGCAGGATATGCTTATCATTATTGGTTTTCTGCACAAAAAAAAGGCTATTCATCAGTAGCTGTTTTGTGTAAAAAAGAACCCAATCATGTCGAATACGGAACGGGTATAGAAACTATGGATTTTGAGGGTAGAAACCTAAGAGTAGATTTTGATCAAGTTTCTATTATGAGTCTATATTTACCTTCCGGAACTAATTTAGATCGATTGAATTTCAAGCTAAATTATATGGATGAATTCCAGGAGTACATTACTACTTTAAAACAAGAAATCCCAAATTTAGTTATTTGTGGAGATTATAATATTTGCCACGAAGAAATTGATATCCATAATCCAAAAATGAAAGGCGTTTCTGGTTTTTTACCTGAAGAAAGAACTTGGATCGGCGACTTTATCAAAAGCGGATTTATAGATAGTTTTAGACACTTAAATCAAGGAAAACAAGAATTTTCTTGGTGGAGTTACAGAGCCAACGCAAGAGCTAACAATAAAGGATGGCGTTTAGATTACGCCATGGTTGCAGAACCGTTAAAAGAAAAGATTTCAAGAGCTTATATCTTATCAGAAGCCAAACATTCAGATCATTGTCCAATTGCTTTAGAGTTAGATTTATAAAAATAAAAATCTAATTAAACCCAATCGAAATTTATTTTTAATAATGAATAAAGTACTTGTATTGCTGTTTTTTAGTAGCGTTATTTTTTCACAAGAAAAAATAGATAGTATTCTAAAACCCAAAATAGATACTCTTTATATAGCTAAAGATTCTATAAAAGAACCAGCTCAAAAAGAGTTTTTTACAGATGATGATTTAAGGTTGATAGACAGTTTACTTGTGAGTCAAAAATTCAACTCAGCATTAATTGATACTTTAGAATATGTAATTGATGATAAAGACATTATAGGTAATACATCCCAATTATTAACAACGGATTTAATGAAAATCCGTTTGGCAAATTTGAATGATAAAACACCTTTCAATTTAGCTTTTAATCCGGCTTTAGAAAAAGTAATCAATGGTTATTTAAAATATCGAAAGAAATATTATCCTGCTTTAATGGCAAAGGCAAAATACTATTTCCCCATATTTGAGCAGTATTTAGATCAGTATGATATTCCTTTAGAGATGAAATACTTAGCCATTGTAGAATCCGCTTTAAAGCCAAAGGCAAGATCTAGAGTAGGGGCTTCAGGTTTATGGCAATTTATGTATGGTACAGGAAAACAGTTCAATTTAAAGGTGAGTTCTTATGTAGATGAAAGGTATAATCCTATAAAATCAACGATAGCTGCTTGTAAATATTTGAGTCAATTGTACACTATTTTTGGTGATTGGGATCTTGCTTTAGCAGCCTATAATTCTGGACCAGGAAATGTAAGAAAAGCTATAAAACGCTCTGGAGGTTATAGAAATTATTGGAATATTCGTCCCTATTTACCAAGAGAAACAGCAGGTTATGTACCTGCATTTTATGCAACTATGTATATTTTTGAATATGCAAGTGCGTATAAAATTTATTCAGAATTACCTCAGTTATTCGCTTTTCAAACCGATACAATCCATATAAAAAGAACCATATCATTTGATCAGATTTCTGAAACTATTAATGTAGATGAGCAAGTATTATCTTTTTTGAATCCGTCTTACAAATTAGATATCATTCCTTATGTTAAAAACAGAGATTATACACTTAGATTGCCAAGCAATAAAGTTATCGATTTTTTAGATAAAGAGAAAGAATTGTATGCTTTGGCAGATGCTGATGATGCTAAAAGAGAAAAGCCTTTACCTAAATATTTTGAGATGGATAAACGTATTCGTTACAAAGTAAGAAGTGGAGATTATTTGGGTAAAATTGCTAATAGATTTGGAGTAAGAGTAAGTAGTATAAAACGTTGGAATGGCTTAAAAAGTAGTAAATTAAAAATTGGGCAGAGACTCTATATTTATCCCAAAAAAATTCAATAGTTTTTTATCAAAAAAATTGAAACGTATTTATTAAAATATATTGGAACAATTTTTGATGTATAAAAGTTTCTAACTAAATTTAAAAAATTAATTTCAAAATTATGAAAAAAATATTTTCAGCGATATCAATCACATTTTTATTAATTTCTTGCGTAGGAAACGATAAAATGATTTTGAGGGAATCTATAGGTAAGATTAATAAAGTGATGGTGGTTGCCAAAATAAGCGATTGGACAGGAGATGTTGGTGAAGAAATTAGAAGTTCTTTTGGTGAATTAATGGTTGGCTTGCCTCAGTCAGAACCAATTTTATCGGTTTCTCAAGTAGCTCCAAATGGATTTAGTTCAATGATGAAAGCAAGCAGAAATATTTTGATAATTTCTGAAGGTGAAACCGAGAATTTTTCAGTGAAAAAGAATTTATATGCAAATCCACAAACTATTGTTTACGTGCAAGCGAAAGACGATGCTGGTATTATAAAAATATTACGAGAGCATAAAAAAGAAATAAGAAGAATATTTTTAGATGCAGATCTTGATTTTACTCAAAAAATATTTCAAAAAGAGAAAGTAGACGAAAATCAATATAACACAGTGAAAAATTTAGGTTTGTCTCTAACAATTCCAAACAAGTTTAAAACAGTAGATGATACTGGAGATTTTCTTTGGTTACGTAACCATTTAAAAAGTGGAATCGCTAAATCTGGCAGCAATAACATCCTAATATATTCTGTTCCTTTAAAAGATAAAACTACAGTTTCAGATAGTATTATATCTGTTAGAAATAGAATTGGTAAAAAGTATATTCCAGGTTCTAAAGAAGGGATGTATATGATTACAGAAAAAGCATATACTCCTTTTACTTTTGATGCTACTATTGATGGAAAGAAAGCTTACGAAACCAGAGGAAAGTGGGAGGTAAAAGACGATTTTATGGCGGGGCCCTTCCTGAATTATACTGTAATTGATGAAAAAAACAACAGGTTAATTGTTTTTGAAGGCTTTACTTATGCACCTTCTGTTAGTAAAAGAGCATTTTTATTTGAACTAGAGGCTATAGCAAAATCAATGAAGATTAAGTAAATAAAATGTTAGTTTTAAGAAAAGGTAAAGATTATTTTAAAGCAAAAAAAATCAATTAGTAACCCACTTTTTTGCGAACTCTTTTCAAAACATCATTTGCAACTAACGCCGCTTTTTCGGCGCCAATTTTTAGAGCTTCATCTATTTCATTTTTATTTTCCATAAAATGATGATATCTAGCCCTAATATCTGAAAATTTATCTATAATTAACTCATATAAAGCTTGTTTTGCATGGCCGTAACCATAATTTCCACCTTCGTAGTTTGCTCTCATTTCTGTAATTTGAGCATCAGAAGCCAATAGCTTATACAAAGCAAAAACATTATCGGTTTCAGGGTTTTTAGGATCTTCAAGAGGCGTGCTATCTGTTTTAATACTCATAATTTGTTTTCTTAATTTTTTATCAGCTAAGAAAATATTAATAATATTATTTCGAGATTTACTCATTTTTTCACCATCAGTTCCTGGAACTAATTTCGTGTGTTCTTGTATTTTTGCTTGAGGTTCAACTAAAGTTTCACCTACAATATTATTTAATCTATTTGCTACATCACGTGTCATTTCTAGATGTTGTAATTGGTCCTTACCAACAGGAACTATTTCTGCATCATACAATAAAATATCAGCAGCCATTAACATTGGGTAAGTAAATAAACCAGAATTTACATCTTCTAATCTATCAGATTTATCTTTAAAACTATGTGCTAATGTTAAACGTTGATAAGGGAAGAAACAACTTAAATACCAAGATAATTCTGCTACTTGAGGAATGTCACTTTGTCTATAAAAAACAGTTTTACTAATATCTAAACCACAAGCAAGCCATGTAGCGGCTGTGCTATATGTGTTTTCTCTGAGTAAGTTTCCATCTTTAATTTGCGTTAAAGAATGCATATCTGCAATAAACAAAAAAGCTTCGTTTTTTGGAGTATTCGCCATTTCTATAGCTGGTAAAATTGCTCCTAAAAGATTCCCTAAGTGCGGAGTTCCTGTACTTTGTACGCCTGTTAAAATTCTTGACATTAATTTAATTCTTTAAAAACTTCACATTAAAGTGAGATAATAAAATGCTTTTCGCACGCAAAAATAAGGTTTTGGAAAGAAATACAACTAAACAAAAGAATATTAGTATTTTTGATACTTATGAAATTTTTGAAAATTCCTTTTTTATTACTTTGGAGAATCTGGTTCTATATTTTAATTATCACAACTGTGCTTTTAATGGTTCCTTTTTTACTTTTATTAACGGCAAAAGAATCTTATTATCCCGCATTTTGGAAGTTAGTAAGGATTTGGTCTAAAACATTAATTTACGGAATGGGTTTTAGAATGAAAATTACTTACGATGAAAAAACGGATAGAAACAAAAGTTATATGTTTTGTCCCAATCATGCATCTCTAATGGATCCTTTCGTACTGATTGCAATGAGTAAAAATCCAATTGTTTTTGTAGGTAAAAAAGAGTTTGTGAAAATCCCGATTTTTGGATTCTTCTATAAAAAAGTCGTTATTATGGTGGATAGAAGCGATGTAAAAAGTAGAAAAAGAGTTTATGAATTAGCAAAAAAGAGATTGCAGAATGGAGTAAGTATGGTGATTTTTCCAGAAGGATTAGTGCCTACAGAAAATGTAGTTTTAGCTCCCTTTAAAAATGGAGCTTTTAGTTTGGGTATTGAATACCAAATACCAATAGTACCTCAAATTTATTATGATGGGAAACGATTATTTTCTTGGGATTTTTTTAAAGGAGGTCCAGGAACTTTTAGAATACATCAACACAAATTTATTCCAACAAAAGGATTAACATCAGAAGATATTCCAAAAATTAAGCAACAAACTTTCGATTTAATTCTTGGTGATTTAATGACCGATACAAAATACATGAACGATACAAATAGACCAAATAATGAGCGAGAATTTAAATCACCCATATAGTAAAAAGGAAGAAAGATTAAATGTGCTTTCTCACGGATTAGGACTAGCTTTAAGCATTGTTGCTTTTCCTTTTTTGATTTTAAAATCTTTAGATTATGCAGGTTTCTGGGAAATATCTAGCTTTATCATTTATGGTTTGAGTATGATGATTCTGTATGCTGCGTCCACTTTTTATCACGCAGAAAAAAATCCAAAGAGAAGAAGAAAACTCAATATTTTTGATCACGCAGCAATTTATCTCTTAATAGCAGGTAGTTACTCACCTTTTTGTATAGTTGGCTTAGATTCTAGTTTAGGTTGGTATATGTTTTTGTTTGTTTGGCTTTTTGCTTTAACAGGTGTAATTTTAAAACTCTTTTTTACAGGTAAATTCGAAAAAATTTCAACAGCAATGTATTTATTAATGGGGTGGCAGGTTATGTTTTTTATAAGGCCATTAATGAATAGTTTATCAGAAGAAGGATTTCAAATGTTGGTTGCAGGTGGTGTATTTTATTCAGTAGGAGCCATTCTATATTCTATTCAAAAAATACCTTTTAACCACGCAATTTTTCATGTTTTTGTGCTTTTGGGTAGTTTATGTCATTTTGTTGCAATTTATAATTTATAAAAATCACCAATTTTTAAACGGATTTTGAATCAAACTAGAGTTATAGTATTTTTTATTTCCAGTAACTTCTTTGCCGAGCCAAAGTGGTTTCTGAAAAGATTCATTTTCTGAATTCAATTCAATTTCGGCAACTATTAAATCTTGATTATCACCATAAAATTCATCTATTTCAAAAATGTGATGTCCAGCTTTAACAAAAAATCTAGTTTTATCAATTATAGGGCGTTCACACAAAGCTAATAACTGTTCAGCTTCTTTTTTATTGATCTCTTTTTCCCATTCAAAACGCGTTGTGCCAGATGTATTTGATTTTCCTTTTATGGTGATAAAAGCCTTCTCATCAGCAATGCGAATTCTAACAGTTCTGCTTTTATCCGCATTTAAATAACCTTGTTGTATTCTTTTTTTTTGATGTGCTTCTTTTTTAAAATCATCATTTTTCACCAAAAACTTTCTTTCTATTTCTAAACTCATAAAAATCCATTGAATTTTGTACTAATATACCTGATTTTATCGTTAGTTTACAATAATTAAATATCTTTGATAGTAGAATCAGTTTTATGAAAAAAGTAATTTTTATTTTCTTTTTATTTATAAGTATATCAACCTTTTCGCAAGTAGATTATAGCAATTCTTGGGAAGATTTTTACTCTTATAATAATGTAAAAGATTTTGTTAAAGTTGATGACATTATTTATGCTTTAGCAGATAACGCTGTTTTTATCTTTGATGAAAATAATTCAGAAATTGAAAAATTTTCATCAGTACAAGGTCTTTCTGGTGAAACAACTTCTTCAATTTATTATAGTGTTGATTATGATAGGTTAGTTATTGGTTATGAAAACGGATTGATAGAGATAATTGATGGAAATGGAAGCATTTCAAATTCGTCTGACATTGTCAATTTTAACCAATCAGGGAATAAAAGAATCAATCATATTTCAGGTTTTGGTAACACATTGTATTTATCTACACCTTTTGCAATTGTTGCCTATGATATTGAAAAGTTAGAGTTTGGAGATACTTTTTTTATTGGAGAAGGATCAACATCTCTCAACATAAACCAAACTTTAATTGCAAACAGTACAATTTTTGCAGCTACTGAAGATGGTGTTTTTACAGCAGATATAAACAGTAACCTTTTGATAGATTTTAATAATTGGAATCAATCTTTTGAAAGGCGGGATTTTTCTAATATTTTGCAATTCAACAATCAAATTTATACAACTGAAGGATCAAAACTTTATCAATTAAATACTAATATTTTATCAGAAGTTAAGAATTTTTTTGAAACAATAATAGGAATGAAATCCTCACCTTCACATCTAGCTTTAGCTTTAAACAAAAGAGGTATTGTTTTAGATTCTTCAAATAATGAAGTTGCTTCATTTAATACAATTCCAGATTTTGACTTTACATTATCAAATGCATTTTTTCAAAATAATACGGTCTATTTGTCAACCGAAGAATTTGGTGTTTTAAAATCTTCTGCAAATCAAATTAATAGTTATGAAGAGATTCATCCAGAAGGTCCATTATCAAACGAAGTTTTTTCGATTGATGTAAATAACAACAATCTTTGGGTTGTTTTTGGTGGGCATAATTCTTTTTATGGTGGTTTAGGAAGAAAGAAGGGTTTCAGTCATTATAATGGAGAAAACTGGATAAATACACAATACAATCCAGAATTTCCTGTCTTAGATATGGGGTATGTAACTGTAGATCCGTTTGCAGAAAATAGAGCTTACATTAGTTCTATGGGAGTAACCACGAATTTCGATAGTGTTTCCACAGGAGGAATAACAGTGGTTGAAAATGATGAAATTACCACCTTTTATAATTATAAAAACAGTTCTTTAGAAGATATAGAGCCTAACAATACAAATGTAATTGTAATTCGAGTTACAGATACTACTTTTGATAATCAAGGAAATTTATGGATTGCAAGTATGAGTTTTGATGAGGAGATAAAAAAACTCTCTGCTTCAGGCCAATGGAGTAGCTATGATTTAAGTGGATTAAAAACGGTACCTAATCAATTGGGTTTAAGTGAAATTGCAATTGATAGGTCTAATAATCTTTGGATTGGAACGAGAAGAAATGGAATTTATGCTTTCAACGAAAATGGAAATAGGCAAAGAGCATTAATAGCAACCCCTAATTTAGGTAATCTACCAGATACAGACGTTTTAACTGTAGCAGTAGATCGTGATAATAGAGTTTGGATGGGTACAAGAACAGGAATGGTAGTGTTTAGAAACGCTTCTGGAGTTTTTGATGCTACAGTTTTAAACGCACAACCTGTAATTATCGAAGAAAATGGCGTGGGTGAGCGCTTGTTGGGAGATCAAAGAATTAATTCTATTGTAGTTGATGGAGCAGAAAATAAATGGTTTGGAACAGATAATGGTGGAGTTTTGTATACAAATCCTTCAGGGCAAACTACTTTGGCAAATTTTAGTAAAGAAAATTCACCTTTACCATCAAATAGAATTTTAAAAATTAGAGTTGATGATAATAATGGTAAGGTTTATTTTGCAACGGATAAAGGAATTGTAGCTTACAACAGTAATGTAGCTCCTTTTGGAGATGTTTTGGCAGATGTTTACGGGTATCCAAATCCAGCATTAAAAAACCATGAAACCATTACTATTACAGGCAGAAATGGCACAAATTTACCCAAAGGCACAAATGTTAAAATATTGGACGTTGCTGGGAATTTAGTTTATGAAACCAATGTTATTGAAGGGCAACAAGTTCAAGGGGGTAAGGTAGTTTGGAATAAGAAAAATTTAGCTGGGAATAACGTTGCCTCAGGTGTTTATATCGTATTGTTGTCAAACGATGATGCTTCTGAAACAGCTACAGCAAAAATTGCAATCGTTAATTAATGGTAATTGTTACTACAAAAGCAATTGTTTTAAGTTCACTGAAATATGGTGATACAAGTTTAATTGTAAAATGTTACACACAAACAGAAGGTGTTAAATCTTATCTTATAAGAGGAGTTTTAAAACCTAAAAAGAAAGGCTTAAAATCCGCACACTTTCAACCGTTAACGCAATTAAAAATTGTTGCTAAACATAATACTAAAAACAGTTTAAACGCTCTTAAAGAAGTTCAGGTTATTCACCCTTATAAAACCATTCATTCAGACGTTATTAAACAATCTGTTGTTCTTTTTCTTTCAGAGGTTTTATCAAATGCTATTCAGGAAGAAGAACAAAACACCTCATTATATACTTATTTAGAAACAGCTTTTATATGGTTAGATTTGCATCAGAATATATCTAATTTCCATTTACTTTTTTTACTTAATTTATCGGGATTCTTAGGTTTCTATCCAGATATATCTCAAAAAGAAAAACTTGGTTTTAATCTGTTAGAAGGTAATTTTTCTAATGATATTCAAGATAAAAATGTAATTCATAAAAACGATTTTCATCAATTTAAAAAGCTGTTAGGCATAAATTTTGATGCAATAGAAAGTGTGTCTTACAGTAAGCAAGAAAGGCAGTTGGTTTTACAAATGATAATTCAGTATTTTAGGTTACATTTGGGCAGTTTTAGAAAACCAAAATCTTTACAAGTTTTAGAAACCGTTTTTAGCTGATGATGAAGTATTTTTTTTGTGTGTTATTTTTTTTGATAAGTTATTTTTCTTTTGCACAAAAAGTAAAAATTTTAGATCAAGAAACAGGTAAAGTAGTTAGAAACGTTACCATTTATAATGATGATAAAACAGTTAGCTTAACCTCAAATAAGAAAGGTTTTGTTGATGTTTCTTCAATTAAAGAAAATGAAATTATTATATTTTCTCATATTTCTTATGCTATCTTTAGGATAAAAAAAAGATTATTAAAAAGAAAGAAGTTTACGATTTACCTTACCAAACAATCTGAGGAGTTAGATGAAATTGTAATTTCATCTTTTAAGAAAGCTGAAAAGTCAAAAAGAATTGCAGAGCAGATTGCAGTACTTTCAAAAAAAGATATTCAAAAAGTATCTCCACAAACATCAGCAGATTTATTAGCTGCAATTCCTGGAATAAAAGTTCAGAAATCACAATTTGGTGGAGGTAGTCCTGTAATTCGTGGAATGGAATCTAATAGAGTTTTATTAGTTGTTGATGGAGTTAGAATGAACAACGCCATTTATAGAAAAGGACATTTGCAAAACTCAATTACATTATCACCTAACTTATTAGATAAAACGGAGGTAGTTTTTGGGCCATCATCTGTAATTTATGGTTCAGATGCTTTGGGTGGTGTGATTCACTATTACACAAAAACACCAAGATTATCTGAAGATAAAAAGGTAGAAAGCACTTTGTTTTCTAGATTTTCTACAGTAAACCAAGAAAAAACAACAAACGTTTCTGCAGAATTAAGCTTTAGCAATTGGGCATCGTTTACAAGTATTTCTTATTCTGATTTTGGAGATTTAAAGGCAGGTGAAAACAGAAAGCATGGTTTTTCCGATTTTGGAAAAGTATTTTATTTCTCTGAGAATGTAAATGGTAATTATGCCGAAAATCCAACACTAAATTCAGATCCCAATTTACTTAGAAATACAGGGTTTAATCAAACAGATGTATTACAAAAGTTTTATGTTCCTTTATCAAAAAACACTGACTTAAAAATAAATTTACAATACTCTACATCATCAAATATTTTAAGATTTGACAGATTAACAGAACTCACAGATATATCAGATAATGCTTCTTTGAAATTTGCAGAATGGTATTATGGACCTCAAGAAAGGTTACTAATTTCCTCTCAATTGCTTTTAAATCCAGATAAAATTTGGATGGAAAGCGGAGCCATTACAGCTGCTTATCAAAATATAAAGGAAAGCAGAATTCAAAGAAAATTCGGAAGCTTAGATAGATCTTATAGAAAAGAAAATGTAAATGTTTTTAGTGTAAATGGAGATTTTTCTGTGCCAATTACCAAAGATAAAACTCGATTTTTATCTTATGGTTTTGAGTTTGCTTATAATAAAGTATCCTCAAACTCCTTTGGAAAAACATTAAACATTACAAATGGAGAAATTGATGGCTTTTCTGGTGATTTTAAAGTACAATCTCGTTATCCAGATGGAGGAAGTAATTTCTTAACTTCTGCAGTTTATGTTGGTTATAGGCAAGATTTAAACAGAAAATCAACCCTAAACACAGGAATACGTATTACAAATACAGATAAGAATGCAACTTGGATAGATGAAACTTTTTTATCTTTTGATGACAACACACTAAGTAAAAATAATTCGGCATTAACAGCTACATTAGGCTATATTTTTAAACCCAATAAAAATTGGCAAATGAATGGAATCTTGTCATCTGGTTTTCGTTCACCTAACATAGATGATGTTGGCCGAGTGCGAGAAAAAGCAGGAAATGTTACCATACCAAATATTGAAGTAAATCCTGAATTTGCTTATAACGCAGAATTAGGCGTTTTAAAATATTTCAATAAGAGAAGGTTTAGAATAGGGGCAAACATATATTACACGTTGTTAGATAATTATATTCAAAGAGATTTTGTTTATAATGCTGATGGTAGCATTTTGCAAGTAGAATTTGACGGAGAATTTGGTAATGCAGTTAACAATCAAAATAAAGGTAGTGCTTACGTTTTTGGTTACACTTTAAACTACTTGGGTAAAATTTCTAAAACAATTAAAACATCTGGTTTTATTACTTATACAAAAGGGAGAACGTATGATACAGAAGAACCAATGTCTTCTATTCCACCTTTGTTTGGTCAATTTCAATTAGATTATACAAACAATAAAATTCTGTTAGGTGCTGAATTACGATTTAATAGTAAAAAAGATATCGAAGATTTTAATTTTACAGAAGGCATAGATAATCATGAATTAACTCCAATTATTGACGCTAATGCAACCAATGATATTGATAAATTTTATGGTTCACCAAGTTGGATTACCTTTGGCTTAAATGGTAGTTATGAGGTAAGTGATAATTTTTCTTTACAAGCAAGATTAGATAATATTTTTGATGAACACTATATAGAATTTGCATCTGGAGTTTCATCACCAGGAAGAAATTTATCACTTTCTTTTATGGCTAATTTTTAGATAATTTTAGAATCCAAACGTCTTGTTATTTTTTCTTCCTTTTACCTTCATCAGTAAAATTTTCGTTAATAGCGCGCTCTGTGGTTATAATACTTACTATAATTGATAATGCAACAAAAATCATAGGTTCCCATCTTAAAGCTACTTTAGTGATAGAGGCCAATAGTAAAGCTGCTAAAAATCCAAAGCCACTATATTTTAAAAAAGCTTGATTAAAAGTAGTATTTGCAAAATCCCAAATTTGTTGATTTTGCATTGCCTTTGGAGTTCTATAACCATATAAGTTATTTATCTTTTTTGGTGGAAATTTCCAAAAAATAATACTGATTAAAAATAATACTCCATTTGTGGTTAATACATAAGTTATAGCATCCATAATTTTTATTTTATAATAGGTCTCATCAATCCCTCTTGGGCAAAAGAGGCAACTAATTTTCCATCTCTAGTAAAAATATTACCTCTACATAAGCCTCTTGCACCATAAGTATTAGGAGAATCAGCAGAAAAAAGCATCCAATCGTTAAAATCAAAATCTCTAAAAAACCACATAGAATGATCTAAACTTGCAGTCATGGTATTGCCAAAATTATAATCTTTTGCATTTGGATTAAAAGCGGCATTTAACACATTATAATCAGAAATATAAGTTAGAATTTGATGTTTTAATGATAAATCCATTTTAGGAATATCACCCTTTAATTTAAACCAAATTTTTTCTTCTGCAGCTCTGTTTTCTGGCTTTGCAGGATTTGGAACATAAACTGGTTTAAAATCTATTGGCCGCTCTATGCTTAAAAAAGATTTAATTCGTTTTGGTAAAAAAGGTCCAAATTTTTCAACCATATCTGTCCAACTCATTAATTCCTCAGGTGGTTTAATAGTAGTTTCTAATTTAGTTTGATGCTCAAAGCTTTCTTCTTTTTTGTGAAAAGAAGCAGCTAAAATAAAAATAGTTTTTCCATTTTGGCTAGCAGTTACTCTTCTTGTAGAAAAACTACCACCATTTCTCATTTCAGCAACATCATATGAAATAGGCACTTTTAAATCTCCCGCTTCTAAAAAATAAGAATGTAAAGAGTGTAAAAAACGATCCTCTTTTATGGTTCTATATGCAGCATTAACGGCTTGTGCTAAAACCTGCCCTCCAAAAACAATTTTACTTCCAATAGTCACACTGTCTCCAGAAAAAATATTTTTTTCTAGTGGTTTTAAATTTAATAACTCAATTAATTCTTTGGTGGTTTTCATGAGGTAATTTTATTTTTAAAAGGAAATTTTTGCTGAAACGGTGTAGGTTGTACACGTTGCAAAAATAACTTTAAAATCTTATTTGTGATGCTTTTTTTATGACGAAAATATATTGTTAAATCTTGCGGAATGGCACCTACAGAACTTTTAATTTCACTTGCGGTTCTTCCAAAATTAATAGTTTTTAATTTTTTATTGATGGCAATTTGTACATATTCATAAAGCATTCTTTGATAAATAGCATACGGTTTATTTAATTTATAATCTATACCTACAAAATGAGCATCTAAAGAGTTATTATTGATAATTCCAGACATAAATCCAACAATATTATTATCTAAACAAAACGCCTTTAAAATATACTGTTCTCCAAATTCCTTTTTTAGGTGTTTGTAGGTTTCTAAATTAAATTCGCTCAGCTTAAAAGTTGCATTTTTAGCTACTTTTTGATATAAAGTAGTCATTTTTGGTAGCAATTTTTCTATATTTTCTTTAGTAATATTTTCAATAGTAATTTCTTTACTTAAAGCCATTGCTTTTTTAGCTTTAACCCTAAACTTAGTTTTCATTGCCGCTAAATAATCATCAAAATTTTGCCAGTTTTTGTCTGTTTTAAAAACCATATTAGGTTCTACAGAAAATGGATTATAATTAAAATCAGTAAGTTCATCAGTAATAAATAAAGATTCATTTATGAAGTCTTTTAATAAAAAGGCGTCTACTTTTAACTTTCTACCACTCTGAACGAGATGCAGTATTGCTAAAGCTAACTCTTTGATAATTATTTTTTTATTTTGGTCTTCTTTAATAAAAATTCCATGTTCTCCGCTCACAAAAGTATTTCCAGAAATTAAAATTTTTAAAGGTTTTTTATCAGGAATAATGTGCAGATTTCTGCCTATATTTTTAATTTTTAGCAAAAAAAGGTGTTCATTATTTTTGATAGTATCTAGATAAAAATCTATAATTTGAATTGCTGAAAATGCTATAGGATTCTTTTCATTATCAATTAAAACAACATAAAAAAAGGTAATCTCTGAATGATTTTTCTCAAAGGATTTTAGAAATTTTCTATTAAAGTAAACATTGTCTTCACACTGTAAAGATTGCCAAATGTCTTCTGAAATGTCATCAATAGAAGAAAAATAAAGTGCATTTTGAGATTTTGAGAGACAATTCAATAAAAAGTATTTATTTGATAACTAAGTTTTTTAAAAATAAGTCATTTTTAAGGTCAATGTCTTTAAAATATTAAATATAACTTTTCTTTAACAGAGTAATTTAGAACTAAACAAGGTCTTTTAAGTCAAAAAAGTATCTTTGTACAACTTTAAAAATGGGTATTATACTCATAACCAATCAACAAAATAATGAGAAAACTAATTTTAGCTGTTTTAGGAGCTTTATTAATAGCAGGAGCAATTTTTTTAGGTAACTATTTTATCGATAAAAATCAGAAACCTAAACGAAAATTTAAAAAAACAATTAAAACTGTATTTGTTAAAGATGTTAAGAATACTGAGATTCCCATTATTTTAAATGCCAGTGGTAATTTAGTTGCTCAAAATAAAATTCAAATTTTTTCTGAGGTACAAGGTATTTTAAATAGAACAAATAAATCTTTTAAGCCAGGTACAAAATACAATAAAGGAGAAACTTTATTTACTATTAATAGTGATGAATTTAGAGCTTCTTTACAATCTCAAAAAAGTAATTTATATAATTTAATAACATCAATTTTACCCGACATTCGTTTAGATTATGCAACAGAATTTAATAAATGGGAAGATTATTTAAAAAGTTTCGATTTAACTAAAACTACACCAAAACTTCCTGAATTTTTATCTGATAAGGAAAAATATTTTATTAGTGGTCGTGGAATTTTAACAGCCTATTACAACGTTAAAAATTTAGAAGTTCGTTTATCTAAACATAAAGTTATAGCTCCTTTTTCAGGCGTGTTAACAGAAGCATTAGTAACAACTGGAAGTTTAGTAAGACAAGGTCAAAAAATAGGAGAATTTATAGATACAAGAGTTTATGAATTAGAAGTTTCTGTGAACTCAGAATTCGCAGATTTATTAAAAGTAGGTAACTCAGTTGAGCTGACAAACTTGAGTAAAACAAGGAAATACAAAGGGAAAGTAATACGTGTTAATGGCAGAATAGATCAGGTTTCTCAAACTATAAATACCTACATTCAAGTAAAACATCCAGATTTAAAAGAAGGGATGTTTTTACAAGCAAATTTGGTGGCAAAATCAGAAATGAATGCCATTGAAATTCCTAGAAAATTACTTGTAGATAATAAAGCGGTTTATATTGTGAAAAAGGATAGCATACTCACTTTACAAAATGTAAACATCGTTTATTTTGGAGCTGAAAATGCAATTATTAAAGGTCTTCAAAATAATGATAAAATATTAACACAGCCTTTACCAGATGCTTTTGACGGAATGATTGTCAAAACAAGTAAAAAGCAATAAGAAGATGAAAAAAATCATAAGTTATTTTATCAAGTATCCTGTTGCTGTAAATGTTGTTGTTATTGCTTTTATTGCTTTTGGTACAATTGGAGCTTTAGGTATGAAATCTTCCTTTTTCCCATTGGTAGATTCGCAATTAATTAGAATCAATTTAGCATATCCAGGAGCTTCGCCAGCGGAAATGGAAGAAGGCGTGGTGCTTAAAATTGAAGACAACTTAAAAGGAATTGTTGGCGTAGAAAGAGTAACATCGGTTTCTAGAGAAAATTCTGCAACTGTAAGTGTAGAAATAGAGAAAGGTAAAAATATTGATATTGTTTTATCTGATGTAAAAAATGCGGTTGATAGAGTACCTTCATTTCCATCAGGAATGGAACCTCCAGTTGTTGCAAAAGTAGAAAGTATAAGACCAACCATTAGTTTCACGTTGAGCGGTACTAATATTTCATTAAAATCATTAAAACAATATGCTAGAAATATAGAAAATGACATTCGTGGAATTGATGGTATTTCACAAGTAGCAATTTCTGGTTTCCCTGATGAAGAAATTGAAATTGCCATTCGCGAAAATGATTTAAGAGCTTATAATATATCGTTTACTCAAGTTGCAAACGCAGTTAGAAATTCAAACCTTTTAATTACAGGAGGTAATATTAAAACAGCCGAAGAAGATTATTTAATTAGAGCTAAAAATCGTTCATATTATGGCGTAGAATTACAAAATATTATAGTTAGAACCCAACAGAACGGAACTATTATTCGTTTAAAGGATGTTGCAAATGTTAAAGATGTTTGGTCAGAAAATCCAGACAGAATTTATTACAACGGCAATTTAGCCATCAATATCACTGTAAGTAATACAAATAACGAAGATTTGATTTCTTCTGCAGATAAAATCAAAGAATATATTTATGAGTACAATCAAAAACAACAAAATGTACAATTAAATGTTTCTAGTGATTCTTCAATTACGCTAAATGATAGAACTTGGTTGTTAATTGAAAACGGTTTTGTAGGAATTTTATTAGTGCTCTTTTTTTTAGCTCTTTTCTTAAATTTACGTTTGGCAATATGGGTGGCATTTGGTTTGCCAATTGCCTTTTTTGGGATGTTTATTTTTGCAGCGCAATTTGACGTAACTATAAATGTACTTTCTCTTTTTGGGATGATTATTGTAATTGGTATTTTGGTTGATGATGGAATTGTAATAGGTGAAAATATTTATCATCATTATTATGATTTGGGAAAATCGAAAATACAAGCTGCTATTGATGGTACTATGGAGGTAATACCGCCAATTATATCAGCAATTCTAACCACAATTATTGCTTTTTCTACGTTCTTTTTTGTTGATGGTAGAATAGGAAGTTTCTTTGGTGAAGTTTCTACAATTGTATTATTAACCTTAACCGTTTCTTTGGTAGAAGCATTAATTATTTTACCTGCACATATTGCACACTCAAAGGCCTTAGACAGGAAACGTTTGATAAATGGAGAAACTCAACAATATAAGGGAATTGATGGTTTCTTTAAAAGAACAAATAAAGCTGCAGACAAGATTTTATCAAAATTTAGAGATACCTACTATGTGCCTTTTCTACGATTTTCTTTAAAAAATAAAATCTTCTCTTTTTGTTTGCCAGTTGCCATTTTAATATTCAGTTTTATGGCAATTGATGGTGGCATTGTTAGAACATCTTTTTTTCCGAGAATTGCAAGTGATAGAGTACAAATAAATTTAACAATGCCTCAAGGTACAAACGAATTTATTACAGATTCCATTATTTCTTCTATAGAAGAAAAAGTTTGGCAAGTAAATAATGAGTACACCAAAAAACAAACAGGTAATTTACAAGTTGTAGAAAATATCTTAAAAAGAGTGGGCCCCGGAAGTGCAAATGCAACTTTAACTGTCAACCTTTTACCTGGTGAAGCGCGAGATTTTTCATCACCAGAAATTACAAATTCTATTACAGAAAAAGTTGGAAAAATTTATGGTGTAGAAAGTTTAACTTTTGGTTCTGGAGGAAATTTTGGAGGCAGCCCTGTTGCCATTTCTTTATTAGGAAATAATATTGATGAACTAAAAGCAGTAAAGCAAGAATTAAAACAAAATCTAGAAAACAATAGTTTGTTAAAGGATGTTACGGATAACGATCCTGCAGGGATTAAAGAAGTTCGTATAAAATTAAAAGACAATGCATATTTGTTGGGCTTAAATTTACAATCAGTAATGCAGCAAGTGCGTTATGGTTTTTTCGGTTTTCAAGCGCAGCGTTTTCAGCGTGGTCAAGACGAAATTAAGGTTTGGGTGCGCTATGACAAAAAAGACAGATCCTCTATAAAAAACTTAGATGATATGAGAGTTATTGCGCCGAATGGAACACGAATTCCTTTTTCTGAAATTGCAGATTATACTATTGAAAGAGGTGATATTGCAATTAACCATTTAGAAGGCAAACGAGAGATACAAATCACAGCAGATTTAAAAGAATTAAAAGGAAGCGCTACAGAAATTTTAGCAGATATTCAGGAAAATGTTATGCCAGAAATTTTATCGAAATATAGTTCTGTAACTCCTATTTATGACGGACAGAGCAGAGAACGTAATAAAACTACGGATTCTGTAAACGATGTAGCCTTGATTATTTTAGGATTAATTTACATCGTAATTGCATTTACTTTTAGGTCTTATTCGCAACCTTTATTACTTATCATCATGATTCCTTTTAGCATGATTGGTGTAGTTTGGGGGCACTTTATTCATGATTTTGCAATTGGTATTTTATCCTTTTTAGGAATTATTGCCTTAATAGGAATTATGGTAAATGATGGTTTGGTTTTAATTGGAAAATTCAACAACTTTCTAAAAGAAGGCATGAAATACGACGATGCATTAATTGCTGCTGGGCAATCAAGATTTAGAGCTATTTTCTTAACCTCATTAACAACAGTGGCAGGTTTAGCACCTTTAATTTTTGAGAAAAGTAGGCAGGCACAATTTTTAATACCCATGGCAATTTCTATTGCTTATGGTATTGCTATAGCAACCGTTTTAACCTTAATAATGTTGCCTATGCTACTTTCAACTTCCAATTGGATTAAGGTAAATATGAAATGGTTAATTACCGGTAATAAAGTTTCTAAAGAAGAAGTAGAAAGAGCAGTAATAGATTCTAAATATGATGAAAATGAGATATAATAAGTTTACTTTTTTAGTGGCTCTTTTAATAGCTTTTCAAGGTTTTTCTCAAGAAATTTTAACAAAAAAAGAAGCATTAGAAATTACATTAAAAAATAATTTTGGAATTAAAATCGCGAATAATAATTTAGAAATTGCAGAGAATAATTCAAGTATATTTAATAGTAGATTTTTACCAACGGCCAGTATTATTTCTGGAGCAGATTATAGAAGAAATAATCAAAGTTTAACCTTTACAGATAGAGATACAGGAAATGATACTCAAGTTTCTGGAGATGGTGTTGTTACAAAAACCTACAGTGCATCTTTAGGTGTAAATTATATTTTATTTGATGGTTTGGGTAGAAAATATAATTACAAACAACTAAAAGAAACGTATAATTTAACAGAATTACAGGCAAGAGAAACTATTGAAAACACCTATTTACAGTTATTTACAACATATTTTCAGATAGCAAGATTTTCTGAAAATACAAATAATTTACAAGAAGCGTTAACGATTTCTAAACAGCGTTTAACACGTGCAAAATATCAATATGATTATGGGCAATCTACTAAATTAGAATTTTTAAATGCACAAGTAGATGTAAATAATGATAGCATTACTTTAATTACAGCAAAACAACAATTAGATAATGCAAAACGTGGTTTAAATGTAATTTTAGGAAGTAAAGAAGACGTAAATTATAATGTAGAAACTGATGTAGAATATAGTAATGTGTTAAGTTTTGAAGATTTAAAATCAAAAACATTACAAAACAATGCTTCATTAAAACAAAACCAAACTAATATTGCAATTAGTGAATTTAACCTCAAAGTAAATAAAGCCAACTTTATGCCAACTTTAGGTTTTAACGCTTCTTATGGTCTTAATAGAACCGAAAATGAAAATTTAATCAACCCTTTTGGGGCAAAATTAATTACTTCTGATGGATTAAATGCAGGCTTAAATTTAACTTGGAATATTTTTGATGGAGGAGCAACTAAAACTAGAGTTGCAAATTCAAAAATAGCTTTAGAAAATCAGCAGATTCTTCTAGAACAAAGAAGGGTAAATATTGAAAATAATTTAAAAAACACTTGGGATAATTATCAAAACCAGTTATTTGTGTTAACTGCTCAAGAACAAAATGTTATCAGCAATCAAAATAATTTTGATAGAACTCAAGAGCGCTTTAAATTGGGTCAAATTACTTCTCTAGAATTTCGTCAGGCACAAATTAACTTGATAAATGCACAAACGGCACTAAATAATGCAAAGTTTGATGCAAAGTTAATCGAGTTACAATTACTACAATTAAGCGGTGATATTTTGAATGTGAAATTTTAAAAAATAAAATAATGAGCAGTTTTAACGACATTATTAACAAAGACAAACCTGTTTTAGTTGATTTTTTTGCAACTTGGTGTGGCCCTTGTCAAACGATGACTCCAATTCTTAAGGAAGTAAAAGAAGATTTAGGAGATAATGTAAAAATTATTAAAATTGATGTTGACAAAAATAAAGCATTAGCCACCAAATTTCAAGTAAGAGGAGTACCCACTTTTATGATTTTTAAAAATGGTAAACAAGTTTGGAGGCAAGCTGGTTTAATAACCAAGAATGAGTTAAAACAAAAAATTTCAAATGCTTAATATCGATTTATCAAATAAGGCTTGGAATAATCGTTATTTAAAAAATGATATTGCTTGGGATTTAGGTGAAGTTTCTCCGCCTCTAAAAGTATATTTTGATCAAATCCAAAATAAAGATTTAAAAATCTTAATTCCTGGAGGAGGCAATTCTTACGAGGCAGAATATTTATTCAATAAAGGTTTTAGAAATGTTTTTGTGGTTGATTTATCAGAAACGGCGTTACAAAACATTCAAAATAGAATTCCAAATTTTCCAAAATCGCAACTAATTTTAGGTGATTTTTTTGACGTAAATGATACGTTTGATTTAATTGTTGAACAAACTTTTTTCTGTGCAATTCACCCAGAATTAAGGCAAAAATATGCATCAAAAATGAACTATTTGTTAGCAAAAAAGGGAAAATTAGTAGGCTTGCTATTTGATGCACCTTTGTTTGATAATCGTCCACCTTTTGGCGGTTCTAAAAAGGAATATTTAACTTATTTTGATAATCACTTTAAAATCAAAAATTTTGAACTTTGTTACAACTCTGTAAAAAGTAGACAAGGAAGAGAATTATTTATAAATTTGATGAAAGCTTAGACTGAACTTATAAGATTATTAAACGCTTAGTTTTGTTATTAAACTCGTTCTTTAAAGGGTGTTTTTTAAAAATATAAAAGCATTTAAATTCGTTGTGAAATTGAAAATCTAATAGTTTAAAATCTAAAAAAGAGTTTGTTTTTGGTGAAAATGAATAAAACAATATTATTCTTATTAATTCTAAATAAAGTATTACTTTTGCATCATAATTGAATAAATGATAGTTTTTTATACATCTCAGAAATCTACAATTCAACACGATAGCAATGCAATATGCGAAAATATTTGTACATCCAATTGCTTAAAACCGAAAAGTAAGTGTTGTAATAAATTCAAAAAAAAGGGGATAAACTGCAAAAGATGTCCTCACGTTATGCTTAAAGTAGCCTCTTAAAATTTTTATTTACAAGTTTATTTACAGCATTAATATGCTTACTTTTGTTTCATGTTTTTAAAGCTATGAAGCGCACTTTATATTTTTTATTTGTCTTATCCTTTGTATTCATTACTAATTCATGTCAAGAAAATGGTATATTTTTTCCTCCATCAGAAAATAGCGGTGTCTTTGAAGTAACTATAGATGGTGTTCTTTTTACGTCGTCTAAAGTCAGTTTTGTAAATGATGATAATACGCTTATTCTTACTGCTGTCAAATCAGAAACAGATGAAACCTTTACTCTAGTAGTTGAAGATTTTGAAATTGGGAGTTTCAGTTTTGAAGGGGTTAATAATGTGGCTTCTTATATAAAAAGTGATCCAATTTCTTCAAAGGTTTGGTCTACTTTCGGCGAAACTTCAAGTAGGGGTAATATTGTTTTTACCAATATAGATTACGTTGAAAATACGGTTTCTGGTACATTTAGTTTTATTGGTAAGAATGGTTTAGCTGGAAGCTCTAAAGCCTTTTCAAATGGTATATTTACAAAGATAATTAGATCAGATATACCTGTTTCTCAAGATAATTTTACAGCAAAAGTAGATGGTGTTAGTTTTGAAGATACTACACTTTTTGCAAATTCCATAACTCTTGGTAATAAAGAATACATTAGAATAACTGCCAATAAAACAATAGCTGAGGCGATTGATTTGACATTAAGTGCAGATATAATTCCTGGAGAATATGATCTAGGAAGTCTTTCTGCTTATCCAGCGGCTTTATATAATATAAATGGTGAATCGTTTGATGGTTCAGGTAAATTAGTTATAATCAGTCATAATACAACTTCAAAAAGAATTACAGGAACATTTAACTTTGAAGCTATTTCGTTAACTAGCGGTATTCCGTCCTATGATATTTCTGAAGGAGAATTTAGTGTTTCTTATTAATAATTATAGCCAATACTTTTCGGGAATGTTAAAATAAAAAACATTTCAATTATAAACCGAGTTTCTGAGTTGCTAGGGGTAGTAAACGTTTTACAAACTCTGTGTAAGCTTCTTTAGAAGGATGTAAACCATCACTCGCCACATAATCTGGATTAGATAAACCCTCTTGCGTAATATCTGTGATATTTAAAAAAGTAATAGAATTAGTTTGACAGTATAATTCAATATGGTTATTATATTTTTCAATTTCACTTGAAATAGTTGTATTTCCATTTCCAAAGGGTGTGTAAGCATAATCAGGTATAGATAAAACGATAAGTTTATTTCTATCAAGATTCACAGCTTTAATGGCTTTATCAACTAATATAGGAAACTCTTCTTCAAAGGTGGCGAAAGGCAATCCTCGATACTGATTATTGACACCAATTAATAAAGTAACTAAATCAAAATTGGCATTTATATTTTGGCTATCTATGGCATTTATCAAATTTGTAGTGGTCCAACCTGTTGTAGCAATAATTTTTAAGTTTAGGTCTAAACTATCATTTCTTTGTTTTAAGGAATCTATTAATTGTTCTGGGAATCTGCATTTTGCACAAACGCTTTGTCCAATTGTATAACTGTCTCCTAAAGCTAAAATATTGATAGTATCGTTCTCAATGATAACAACATCTTCAATAATTTCTTCAACTTCTACTTCATCTAAAATTTCAATTTCTGAATTATTTCCACAAGAAATTATCAAAAAAGAAAGTAAAAAGTAAAGATGATATTTTAAGATTTTATTTAAACGCATTTAAACCAGTTACATCTAAACCTGTAATTAATAAATGGATATCGTGAGTACCTTCATACGTTATCACGCTTTCTAAATTCATCATATGACGCATAATAGAATATTCACCAGAAATACCCATTCCTCCTAACATTTGTCTCGATTCCCTTGCTATTTTAAGTGCCATTTCTACATTATTACGTTTGGCCATAGAAATTTGAGCAGAGGTTGCCTTGCCTTCATTTTTTAAAGTTCCTAATCTCCAAGCTAGTAATTGCGCTTTGGTAATTTCAGTTATCATTTCTGCTAACTTTTTTTGTTGCAGCTGAAATTGTCCAATTGGTCTGCCAAATTGTTCACGTTCTTTTGAGTACCTTAATGCAGTATCATAACAATCCATGGCAGCGCCAATAGCACCCCAAGCAATTCCATACCTAGCAGAATCTAAGCAGCCTAAAGGTGCACCTAATCCAGATTTATTAGGTAATAAATTTTCTTTAGGTACTTTTACATTGTCAAAAATTAATTCTCCAGTTGATGAAGCACGTAAAGACCATTTATTATGAGTTTCTGGTGTAGAGAAACCTTCCATTTCACGTTCTACAATTAAACCATGAATTCTACCTTCCTCATTTTTCGCCCAAACAACAGCAATATTACAGAAAGGCGCATTAGAAATCCACATTTTTGCACCATTTAGTAAATAATGATCGCCCATGTCTTTGAAGTTAGTTTCCATTCCTCCAGGATTTGATCCATGATTAGGTTCTGTCAATCCAAAACTTCCCATCCATTCTCCAGAAGCTAATTTTGGTAAATATTTTTTACGTTGCGCTTCATTTCCATAAGCAAATATTGGATACATAACCAAAGAAGATTGCACAGAAGCTGTTGAGCGAACTCCAGAATCTCCCCTTTCGATTTCTTGCATAATTAAACCATATGAAATCTGATCTAAACCAGCACCTCCGTATTCTTCTGGAATGTATGGGCCAAATGCACCAATTTCAGCTAACCCATTTATAATTTCAGTTGGGAATTTTGCTTTTTGAGCATATTCCTCGATAATTGGAGAAACATCACGTTTTACCCATTCCCTAGCTGCTTCGCGAACTAATTTATGTTCATCATTCAATAAATCATCAATATTGTAATAATCAGGTGCTTGAAATAAATCTGGTTTCATATGTAAATGGATGTTAAAAATCTTTAATGTGTAATTTCAAACAAAAATATTAATTATTGTTTAAAATTATTACAAAATAAGCTAAAAATAAGGAATTATTTATTTTTATAAAAATAAGGATTTTTTGAAGTTCTTGAATAGAAACCTCTAAAAAGTTATCGTTTTAAATTAAGTTTGTAGTAATGAATTTTACTTTAGGAAAAAAAGAACGATTAAAAAGTAAAAAATTAATTGAAAGACTTTACAAAGAAGGGAAATCAATTAAAGTTTTTCCTTTCAGAATGGTGTATTTGCAAACCAAACACACATCAGATTTTCCGGTACAAGTAGGCGTTTCTGTAGCAAAAAGAAATTTTGGAAAAGCGCCAGATAGAAACCGTTTAAAAAGGTTGATGCGTGAAACATATCGCCTTCAAAAAGGAATTGTTTATGAAAATTTAGATTTACCATATATTTTTATGATTTCGTACATTGGTAAAGAAGAAAAACCTTACGAAGAACTTTTTTCTAAAATGAATAAATTGCTAAATTTATTTATGGAACGTGTAAAAACAGCCGAAAATGAAACACTTTAAAATGAAAAGAAATACCATTATCATTATTTTGTTTGGAACGATATTTTTATCGTTTTCATTCAAATCTAATTTTTTTGAAGTTGCCAAGCAGATAGAGATTTATAATTCTTTGTTTAAAGAATTAAATATGTACTATGTAGATGAAATAAATCCGGCAGACTTGACAGATAAGGTTATAAAAAACACCTTGAAAAATTTAGATCCTTATACAAATTTTTATAACGAACAAGATGTTGAAGATGCAAGAATTAGAAGAGAAGGAGAGTATGCAGGTATTGGAGCATCCGTTTTTTACACAAAAAAGGGCATTCAAATAAAAGAAGTTTACAAAGGTTTTTCAGCAGATAAGGCAAACTTAAAGGCAGGAGATATGATAGTTTCCCTAAATGGAGAATCTCTTGTAAATCTAGAAAGAGATGAGTTGTCTATGTTTTTAAAAGGTACGCCTAACACCCAATTATCACTAAAAATAATCCGACAAGGAAATGCAATACTAAAAGAACTAAAAAGAGAAAAAGTTGTGGTAAATCCTGTTCCTTTTTTTGATATGATTAATGACGAAACGGGATATATTACACTAACACGTTTCAACAATAAGGCATCATCTGAAGTAAAAAAAGCATTCAGAGCTTTAAAGAAAAAAGGAATGAAAAAACTGGTTTTTGATTTGCGATCAAATCCAGGAGGTTCTTTGATGGAGGCAATCAATATTTCTAACTTTTTTATTCCAAAAGGAAAGATCATAGTTACCACTAAAGCAAAAATTAAAAAATGGAGCAATACCTACAAGGGAAGCAATAAAGCTTTAGATTTAGAAATACCAATTGTGGTATTAATTAATGGTAGTTCTGCTTCTGCATCAGAGATTGTAAGTGGTTCTTTACAAGATTATGATAGAGCTGTTATTTTAGGACAACGTTCTTTTGGTAAAGGACTTGTGCAACGTCAAAAAGAATTAACATATGGAACCCAACTAAAACTTACAATTTCTAAATACTACACACCTAGTGGAAGGTGTATTCAAGAATTAGATTATACCAATAGAGATAATAAAACTGGAAAAGTGCCAAAGTTTTCTGATAATGGAATAAATGAATTTAAAACTGCAAATGGTCGAAAGGTTTATGATGGCGGAGGCGTAATGCCAGATGTAGTAATTGAAACATCAAAACAAACTAAAGAAACTGAAAACTTGCTATCTTCTAGAGCTTTATTTAATTTTTCAACAAATTATTACTATGAAAATCCCAAAATTTCCAATCCTGAGGAATATCAATTTAGTAACGATGAT
>CAJWAC010000026.1 GCA_913020555.1 uncultured Polaribacter sp.
AACAAAATAGACTATATGCCAACAGAAATTACAAGGTTATTCGAATTCCCCTACTACCAACTAGAAACATACAATCTTAAAAATTCATTTTCCACAAAATATAATGGTAAATGGGAAACTATATCTACGCAAGAGTATGTAGACAAGGCGAATCAACTTAGTCGAGGTTTGCTTAAATTAGGGGTAAAACCGAATGATAAAATAGCCATAATTTCAACTACAAACAGAACAGAATGGAACATATGTGATATTGGCGTTTTACAAACTGGAGCTCAAACCGTACCAATTTATCCTACAATTTCAAAAGAGGATTATGAGTATGTAATCAATCATTCGGAAGCTATTTATTGTTTGGTTTCAGATACAACTATTTTAGAAAAACTAAATCAAATTAAAGACAAAACTAAATTAAAGGAAGTTTTTACATTTGATCAAATTAAAGAAGAAAAAAATTGGTCAGAAATTTTAGATTTAGGTACAGACATCAGTACCCAAAACGAAGTTGAAGCTAGAAAAGATGCGGTAAAACCGTCAGATTTGGCTACACTTATTTATACATCTGGCACAACAGGCAGACCTAAAGGTGTTATGCTTTCGCATAATAATGTTGTGAGCAACGTATTATCTTCAAAAAAACGAGTTCCTCTAGAATATGGAAACTCCAAAGGTCTAAGCTTTTTACCTGTTTGTCATATTTTTGAAAGGATGATATTGTATTTGTATCAATATTGTGGAGTTTCAGTTTATTTTGCTGAATCTATAGAAAAACTTACGGAAAACGCACAAGAAATTAAACCAGATGTAATGACTGCTGTACCGCGTCTCTATGAAAAAATATATGATAAAATAATTTTAAAAGGTGAGGATTTAACAGGCGTAAAAAAGAAGTTATTTTTCTGGGCTGTAAACTTAGGATTAGAATACAAACCTTATGGGGAAAATGGCTGGTTATATGAAAAAAAGTTAGGGATAGCTAGAAAATTAATTTTCTCTAAATGGCAAGCCGCTTTAGGTGGGAATTTAGAATTAATGGTTTCGGGAAGTGCAGCCTTACAACCTAGATTAACAAGAATTTTTGCAGCAGCAGGTATGCCTATTATGGAAGGTTATGGCCTTACTGAAACCTCGCCAGTAACCTCTGTAAACGACCAAATGAATGGTAATTTCAGAGTGGGCACAGTTGGTAAAGTTATTGATGACGTTGAAGTAAAAATAGCTGAAAATGGAGAAATACTAGTAAAAGGTCCAAATGTAATGCAAGGTTATTATAAAGATCCTAAAAAAACAGCTGAAACTATAAAAGAAGGATGGTTCCATACAGGAGATAAAGGAGAGTTTGATGAAGATGGTTTTCTTAAAATTACAGGAAGAACAAAAGAAATGTTTAAAACTTCTGGTGGTAAGTATGTAATTCCACCATTATTAGAAGGGGAATTAAAGCAATCTTTGTTTATAGAACAAGTTATGGTAGTTGGTGAAAATGAAAAAATGCCTGCAGCCATTATTCAGCCTAACTTTGAATATTTGAAAGATTGGGCTACTGAGCATGAAATTACTTTTAAAACACATGAAGATTTAATTGCAAATCAAAAAGTGATAGCTGCCGTTCAAGAAGCTGTAAATGAATGTAATTCCAATTTTGGAAAGTGGGAGCAAATTAAAGTTTTTAAACTAACCCCAGATGAATGGTCTATTGATGCTGGTCATTTAACACCAACAATGAAAATGAAACGTGCAATCATTTTAAAAATATATAAGGATTTGTATGAAGAAATTTATAGAGGTTAATTCATAAACAAACACAAATAAAAAGACTCAAAACATATTGTTTTGAGTCTTTTTATTTAATGACACTTTCTTCTTTAATCGTGTAAGCTAAAAATTATAGATTTACTTTTTTTATGGATTAATCCAATTTTACAATTAAAAAAACACTTGGTTTCCTATCTAAAATCAATTTTAAATAGTGTTTCATAAAATCTATGGGAAAACCTTATCTTTGGGAAAGATAATTGAAATAGTGAATAAATAAAAACTCCTAAATTAAAAAAAAGAATGAAAAAAATTTTATTATTTACCTTCTGTATTGCTTTTAACCACATAGCACTAGCTCAGAAGAACATGTTAGAAATGCCTTTACCTGAAGATCAGACCATTAAAAAAGGTGTTCTTGAAAACGGATTAACCTATTATATTCATGATACAAAAGTTACCAAAGATGTAGCAAGTTACTATATCATTCAAAATGTAGGATCCGTTTTAGAGAAAGACAACCAACAAGGATTAGCACATTTTTTAGAACACATGGCCTTTAACGGAACTAGAGATTTTCCTGGGAAAGGAATTTTGAATACCATGCAAGAACAGGGACTTGTTTTTGGTAGAGATATTAATGCATATACCTCTTTTGATGAAACTGTATATAATATTAACAACATACCAACCACACCAGAATTAATAGATACTGGGTTGTCTATTTTGCATAACTGGTCTAACTATTTATTATTGACCGATGAAGAAATAGATGCAGAAAGAGGCGTTATAAAAGAAGAATGGAGGACTCGCCAAAGTGGTGGCATGCGTGTTTTACAACAAACTATTGGCACAATGTTTAATAATTCTATGTATTCCAAACGTTTACCAATTGGCACTATGGAAGTAGTGGAAGGTTTTGAATACAAGGCGTTACGTGATTTTTATCACGACTGGTACAGAACAGATTTACAGGCAATCGCTATTATTGGTGATGTAAATGTTAATGAAATTGAAGATAAAATTAAAGTTTTATTTTCAAGTATTCCTGCAGTAAAAAACCCGATTGAACGAACTCAGACTCGAATTCAAGACAATGATGAACTTATTTATGACATGGGTATGGATAAAGAAGTAAAATCTTCTAATATTACTTTTGCCATTCGTCACGATAAATCTTTAAAAGACGAAACTTTAGGAGACTTAAAAAAGAGCCTTTTAAATGGAATGGCAACCTCTATTATTTCAACAAGGTTAAATGAAATTAATCAAAATCCAGATTCTCCACTATTATTTGCATCCGTTCGTTATGGGAGTCTATCTAGATTAAACAATCAATTAAGTGCTCGTATAACCCCAAAACCTAATATGCAGCATGAAGGATTTGAATTGGTAATTTCTGAAATTAATAGAGCTGTAAAATTTGGATTTACAAAAGCAGAAATTAGTAGAGTGGTTTCTGAATACACAAGTTCTTACGAGAATCAAATAGCAGGTTTTGCGAACAGAAGCCATGGACAGATTGTAAGGGGAATTCAGACCAACTATCTAGAAAATTCTCATATTACAGATATCAAAAAAGAATTTGAAATTGCAAAAGTACTTTTTGCTCAGTTAACACAAAAAGAATTACTTGCACAATTCCAAAGTTTATATCTTAAAAACAACAGATCTGTTGTTGTAACCGGAGTTGAAGGAAACAAGAATTTAACCAAAGAGGAGGCGCTTGCAATTATTAATAAAGTAGAGAATGACAAAACCTTAAAAGGTTATAAAGAGGAAACCAATGTAAAATCTTTAATGTCTGGAGTTAATTTAATCGCAGGAACAATTGCAACAGAAAAAGAAGATAAAGAAATTGGTTCTACAATTTTTACATTAAGCAACGGTATTAAAGTGCATTATAAGTTTGTAGATAAAAATAAGAATGAAGTAAACTTGAGTGCTGTTAGTTACGGAGGCCAATCTCTTTTATCCGTTGAAGATTTACCTTCTACGGCACTAATGGGTAATGTAGTTCAAATGTCTGGCTTAGGTGAATTTTCCGCAATAGATTTACCAAAAGTATTAGCAGGAAAAAAAGCAAATTCTAGAGTAAGTGTTGGTAATACCTCAGAAAGTGTATCAGGTTCCTCTTCTACGAAGGATGTTGAAACCATGATGCAATTAGTAAATTTACGTTTTACAAAACCACGTTTTGATGAAAATTCTTACAACGTATTAATGCAACAAGTTGATGCTTTTTTAATTAGAAAGAGTGAGCAGATTCAGTCTAAAATGCAAGACAGTGTAACGACTATTTTATACGGTAAAAATCATCCAACTCAGCGTTTGTTTAATAAACAATACATGTCTGAAATGTCTTTTGATACCATGAAAGATATTTATAGCGATAGATTTGGGAATGCAGGTGATTTTACATTCTTTATCATAGGTGATGTAAAAAAAGAAGTTATCAAACCTTTGTTAGAAAAATACATTGCTAGTTTACCTACCACAGGTGAAAAAGAAAATTGGAAGGACAATTCTGCAGATTGGATTACAGATACTATTGATAAAGATGTGTTTTTAGAAATGGAAGATCCTAAAACAAATGTTAGAGTGGTGATTAAAAACGACATGAACTATTCTTTAAAAAATTCCATTTTAATGAGAGCACTTGGAGATATATTACAGTTGCGTTATACAGAATCCCTTAGAGAAGATGAAGGCGGAACCTATGGTGCAGGAACTAGAGGTTCGTTAACAAAAAGGCCTACCCAAGAAGCGACTATTTCTGTACGATTTGATTGTAACCCAGAATTGGCAGAAAAATTAATAGCTATTGTTCATAAAGAAATTGATAATCTTAAAAACGGAGAAATTCAGCAAGCTGATCTAGACAAAACACTTACAAATTATTTGAAACAAAGAGAAGAAAGTAAGAACTATAATAGATATGAAATGAGTTTGTTAAAAAACTCAGTATTAGAGGGCTATAACATGAATGACCCAAAAAACTATGAATCAATTATTAAGTCTATCACTTTGAAAGATGTAGAAAATATCGCAAAAAAATTGATGAAAGACAGTAAATCTTACGAAATTGTTTTTAAACCAAAACAGTAAATTTCTAAAAGTTTATTTTCTAAAAAGCTTCTCATTTCGAGAAGCTTTTTTTTTCCTGAACAAAGAAAAAACTTCTTTAAAGATTTCCCAATATTTGTCAAATAAAATATTTAATTTATAGAGGTTTTACTAGTTTCTTGTCAAATATTTATGGAAAATTTATAAAATATCAAGTATAAAATCCTAATCAATCGAGTTTTTATTAATCGCGCTCAATTATATAAAATTAGTGATTAATTTAAATCAATATTTAGATAGTAAAAACAACATTTAAGAGACAATAATTCTATTTTGTATTCCAAATTTAATTAATTCTGGAGTGTTTTTTGTATTTGTTATTTCAAACAATTCTCGCTTGTGGGTTTTTAAGCAACTTACAGATATATTAAGTTTTTTAGAAAGTTCTTCTTCTTTCATATTTGAAAATTTATAAAGCGATTGCAGTACTTCAATTTTTCTTTTTGTAAAACTTAAATCATCTATATTTACTTTATTTTTTAGGGTAATTTTATTTTCCATTTTACTGTAATATGTACTAATAATTATTTCTTTAAACTTTATAAGCTCAGAATCTTTTCCTACAAAAGCATTTATGTGTTTATTTTTTAAAGCTTTATTCTTAAAAATATTAGTATTTAATGTGGTTAGGATAATAATTTTAAAGTCTTTATCTTGTTTGATTTCCTCTATATAATCTAAAGAACTTTCTCCATTAAAATTTATATCCAAAATTAATACATCAAAAAAATTAGTTTTTGTGTAAGCAATAACTTGATTTAATGAAGTTAAAGTTTTTAAAATATTTATTTCTTTATGAAACTGCAAACTATCTTTTAGAGCATCACAAAAAAATCTGTTATCATCTGCAATTACTACGTTTATAATTTTATCATTCATTACTTGGAATTCTTATAAATATATTAGTTCCTATATTTTTAGTTGAATCTATTTTAAATTCTCCATTCAAATCATGCACTCTTACTTCTATATTTTTTAAGCCATAGGAGTTAAAATTTGAGCGGTTTACATCAAATCCAACCCCATTATCATTTATTTCTAAAATGATACTTTTATGCTCATCGCTTTTAATATTAATTTCTATTTTAGGTGCTTTAGAATGTTTTACGGCATTTGTTAAAATTTCTGAAATAATTCTATACAACTGCAAACAAATTTCTTGAGATAAAGCGCTATCGTGGAATGAATATTGTAGTACTATTTTATTACTTGTTAATTCATTTAATTTTTCTATAAACTCTTCGAGACTTTCAATAAAGTTCTCAAAATTTATTTTTGGTGAATACAAACTGTTTAATAAATATCTATACTCTTTGTAAAAAGAATCTAATATTTCCTTAATCTTATCTGCGTTATTTTCAGGTTTATTTAGTAGTCTTAATTTTAAAGCTTCTAAATATCCACCAAAACTATCGTGCACATTACTTAATAATTCATTTCTTTCTTGCTGCTGTATTTCTAGTGTTTTATTCTGAAAATTATATTTTAATTTTTCACTGGCTATTTTTAATAATTCATATTTTTTTTGTGTTTTTACTACAGAGAAGAAGATATATCTCGTAAATAATAGAATCTCTATAATCAATGCTATGTAATATAAATTTGTACTCAAGTATTTCCACCAATTTGGAGCATAGATAGAAGGGTTTATATTTTGATTGGTAACAATTGCAATAATAGGAACACTAAAAGCAAAAATTAAATAATATGGTATTTGATTTTTCCTTGCCAAGACTAAATGTATAATAAACCATGAGACCGCAACAAGTTTAAGCACTAACCAAACTAACAAGTAAAAAGTTGATAAACCTCCAAAAATAAATATATAGAGATACACAATTAAAAAAATAAATGAAATTAGAATACCTATTTTAAAAGGATATTTTACTCTATTTTGACCGGGATTAAACTTGTAAAAATAAAGGTAAAACAATCCAATAAAAAGTGTTCCTGAAGTTTGACTCAAACTTCTTATATTTTGAATAAAAAATAAATTTTCAGACCAGATATATTGAATTCCTAGACCTTTACCAGCTAAAAATTCAATAAGCATAAAGCCTACGTAAATACTGTAAAAAATTACACTATACTCTTTTTTCAAAATTGAAAAATATAATAGTATAATTATCATGGCAATTAAAAAAGAAACAAAAACTCCAATTAATAAATATTCATTTTGAATTCTATTTAAGAACTGATTTTCATTTTCTAAATGAAATTCTAATCTTGTTCTTCCTCCGTTGTTTTTAACTTCCAAATAAACAGTTGCATTTTCAGGGAGATTTTTTGGAATTTTCCATACAGGATGTCTATAAAAAATATACTTGTGCGGAAAATTCTTACTGTATGATACTTTAGGTAAAGTTATAACACTATCTTTTGTACTGATGTACATTTTTCCATAAGATAAATATGGAAATGATAGCGTAAAATAGTTTAATCCTTTTTTGTTTTTAAATTTAAACCACCACGTATTTTCTGCTAATTCTTGATATATAGTTTTAGGATTATATCCTGTGAAGTTTTTTTTATCTAATTCGATTATATCCTCTACAGGTAGAGTTTCATTTGTCTTAAACTGTTTAATTTCATCATAAATATTACCTTCAAAATTTTGCGATTGCGCAGTTTGTAAAATACAAAGGGAAATAAATAAAAAGGTACATTTTAAATTTGTTAAAAATAAATTAATAACAACCCCGTAATTTACCTTAATTGTGTGATTTTTTTGTACCATATTTTAATCAAACTAATGAGGGAAACATAAATATTCGTAAGTTTTTACTTAAAATTCAATAAAAACCATACTAAAGTATAATTTTTTTTGAAATACTTAAATTAATTTTGATTGTTTTATTTTTTATCTGCAAAATATCAGTTTAAAACTAAATAATGGAATGGTTTTCGGTTTAAAAATAATGCTATGTTGCAAGTAAAAAAGTAGAATATTCTAGCATTTAAAAAAATCAATTATTATCAGAAATATTTTTAATTCCCCAGTTTAAAATTTAATTACCCATGAAAAAATTATTACTTTTTATCTGTCTTTCCATAAGTTTTTTAAATTACAGTCAAACCGTTTCAATTCCAGATGCTAATTTTGAGCAATCTTTGATAGACTTGGGTTTTGATAGCAATGGTTTGAATGGAAACATCCTCTTATCAGAAGCACAAGCCATAGATAGCTTAAAAATTTATAATCCAATAGATAATGAGTTTTTACCAAATGTAACTTCAGCGATTCAGGATTTAACAGGGATAGAAGCGTTTAGCAATTTGGTGTATTTGAATGCAAGTGACAACGAGGTTAGCTCAGTAAACACAACATCGAATACGAATTTAAAGTATTTGGATTTTAGTCGAAATAGTTTATCCGCTATTGATGTTACATCAAATCTAGAGCTAGAAGTTATTGGTTTGTTTCAAGGTAATCCAGGAATTACTTCTGTGGACTTATCACAAAATACCAAGTTAACAAGAGTTACGCTTACCTATTTAGATAATTTAGAGACCGTACTATTTGGTAGTTCACCAGATTTAGTCCGCGTGCAACTCGCTTTTAATAAAATAGAGACATTAGATATTTCTGGACTAACAGGATTGGAAACATTAATCATCCCTAATCAATTAACGACAAGTTTAGATGTTTCTAATAATTTAAATTTAAATTATCTGTGGGCTTCAGATAATCAATTAACTGATATCACTTTTGGAACAAACCCAGAGTTAGCATCTGTATTGGTTCACAATAATCAATTAACAGGTATAAACGTTTCCGCATTATCTAAATTAGAATATTTAAGGGTTTATAACAACCAATTGACTTCTGTAGATGTCAATACCAATCCAGCATTAAAATATTTATGGTATGGAGGAGCTGAGGAAGATTTAGGTGGTGGATCAGAAACAAATAGATTAAGTTCATTAGATGTAACAAACAATCCTATATTAGAGCAAATCATTATAGCAGGTACTCAAGATCTAAGTTCTTTGGATTTAAGTAATAATCCCGAGTTAACTTTATTAAATGTAAATAATAATAATCTTACTACATTAGATATTAGTGGTAATGATAAGCTGAAAAATTTAGCATTCGGAGCTAACCCAATATCTTCAATATCTATAGAAGATAAGCCAGAGTTAGAAGAGTTATACGCATGGGAAACATTAATTAGCGAATTAGAATTATCAAATAACCCGAATCTTTTTAATGTAGATATTTCAGGAAGCAACCTCTCTGAACTTGATCTCGGAATTCAGCCCATTACACGATTAATGGCGTTCAACATGCCTAACCTTATAAAGTTGAATATGAATAATGGTAATAATAGTAACGTTACAGAATTCAACATGAGTAATAATCCAGAACTAACATGTATACAAGTTGATGATGTGTCTTATGCAACTTCAAATTGGACAGATGTAGATGATTCCTCATTGTTCAATACAGACTGTGGTTTTTCAACATTAGATTTAGTTTCAATTCCAGATGCTAATTTTGAGCAATCTTTAATAGATTTAGGTTTTGATACTAATGGTTTGAATGGAAACATATTATTATCAGAAGCGCAAGCCATAGATAGCTTAAAAATTTATAATCCAATAGATAATGAGTTTTTACCAAATGTAAACCAAAAGATTCAAGATTTAGCGGGTATAGAAGCGTTTAGCAATTTGGTATATTTGAATGCATTTGACAATGAGGTTAGCTCGGTAAACACAGCATCGAATACGAATTTAAAGTATTTGGATTTTAGTCGAAATGGTTTATCCGCTATAGATGTTACGTCAAACCTAGAACTAGAAAGAATTGTTTTGTTTCAAGGGAATCCAGGAATTACTTCCGTAGATTTATCAAAAAACACTAAACTAACAGCTGTTACGCTTACCTATTTAGATAATTTAGAAACCGTACTATTTGGTAATTCACCAGATTTAGTAACTGTGCAACTCGCTTATAACAAAATAGAAACATTAGATATTTCTGGTCTAACAGGATTGGAATCATTAATGATTCCTAATCAATTAACCACAAGTTTAGATGTTTCTAATAATTTAAATTTAAATTATCTGTGGGCTTCAGATAATCAACTAACAGACATAGATGTTTCCTCATTGTCTAATTTAGAGACTTTGAGAATAGATGACAATCAGATAAGTACTTTGGATTTATCCAATAATCCAGAGCTTTCTTGGTTAGAGATAAGGAGAAATAATTTATCTGATATTAATTTGACTAACAATTTAAAGATGCAGAATTTATTTCTAGGAGGTAATCCATCATTAGGAGCGTCATCAATAGGTGATTTCGATGCCACGATTTATCCAGAATTAGTTCGATTAGATTTAGATGAAGTGGGAGCAAATTCATTAGATATTTCAACAAATAGTAAGATAGAAGAATTATATATATCAGTTAATAATTTTACTTCATTAGATTTTTCAGGAACACCAGATTTAAGAATTCTAGTTTTATCAGGTAACAATAATTTAGAGAGTTTAGATTTAGGGATACAGCCAATAACAGAGTTATATGCTGATGGTATGGCTAGTTTAACCAAAATCAATATGAATAATGGTAACAATGGCAATGTAACTGTTTTCAGAGCATTAGATAATCCGAATTTAAATTGTATTCAGGTAGATGATGTGTCTTATGCCACAACCAATTGGACAGATGTAGATGAATCTTCTGTATTTAATACAGATTGTGGTTTTATTTCGGATGATTTAGTAGCAATCCCAGACTCAAATTTTGAGCAATCTTTGATAGATTTAGGTTTTGATAGCAATGGATTGAATGGAAATATATTATTAAGTGAAGCACAAGCCATAGATAGTTTAAAAATTTATAATCCAATAGAAAATGAGTTTTTACCAAATGTAACAGGGAAAATTCAAGATTTAACAGGTATAGAAGCGTTTAGTAATTTGGTGTATTTAGATGCTAAATTTAATGAATTAGAAGTACTAGATCTGAGTAAGAATAATAAAATAGAGATTTTATATGTTTCAGATAATCAACTTACCTTTATAAATATTAATTCACTAACTCAATTGTATGAATTGAATATCGGTAGAAATAATTTAACTACAATAGATCTCTCAACAAACACAAGTTTACTTAACCTGTATGCAAACACAAATAGTTTATCTGAGATAGAGATATCCACGTTAAATAATTTAGAAAATCTACAAGTTATTGGTAATTCTCTTAACAGTATAGATTTATCAAATAATACCTTTTTGATAGCTGCTCTATTGGCAAATAATAATTTAGCGACAATAGATTTATCAAATAATTTAGATTTACGCACAGTATGGGCTTATGACAATGAGTTAACAGATATAGATGTTTCCTTATTACCTAAATTAGAATATTTAAGAATTTATAATAATCAATTGACTTCTTTAGATGTGAATAACAACCCGGCATTAAAATATTTATGGTTTGGAGGTGCACAAGAGGACCTAAGTGGAGGTTCAGAGACCAACAGATTGAGTTCATTAGATGTTTCTAATAACCCAATTTTAGAAGAAATTATTATTGCGGGTGCTCAAAATGTAAATTCTATAGATTTGAGTAATAATCCAGAATTAACTTTATTAAATGTAAATAACAATAATCTCAGTTCATTAAACATTAATGTTAACGATAAACTAAAAATTATTAGTTTCGGAGCAAACCCAATATCATTAATAGCTTTAGATGATAAACCTGATTTGGAAGAAGTATTTGTTTGGGAAACCTCTGTGGTAGAACTAGATTTATCAAGCAATGATAAATTAAAGAGTGTATTCATAGATAATAATGAAAATTTGACTGGTATAAATTTAAAAAATGATAACAATCAAATTTTAGAGAGTATTCAAATCACGTCTAATCCAAATTTAAGTTGTATTCAAGTAGATGATGTTTCTTATGCGACTACAAATTGGACAAATGTAGATGACTCATCTGTGTTTGGTATTGCTTGCTTAGAGCCGGTTGTAAATATTCCAGACGTAAATATGAAGGCTGCTTTAGTTGCAGACACATTTATAAATACTAACGGTGATGACGAAATTCAGGTTTCTGAAGCTGCAGCAATAAATCAACCATTAACTGGATCTGGTTTAGGAATTTCAGACCTTACAGGTATTGAAGCTTTTATAAATATCACTGGATTAGATGTTAGTAATAATAACTTAACTAGTGCAGATATCACAAAAAACACCAAATTATTATCATTAGATATATCAAATAATAATCTTACTGGTGTTGATTTAACTAATAATATGGAGTTAGAATCTTTAAATCTTAGTAATAATAATATTATTAATGTCGATATAAATCAAAATGTTAATTTATCAAGTCTATTTTTGAATGATAATTCTGTCGAAAGAGCTTATTTAATAAATGGAAACAATACTTTAATTACTTCATTTGATATAAGAAATAATCCAAATTTAGTTTGTATCGCTGTAGATAATATAGATTGGTCAAATACAAATTGGATAAATAAAGATAATTCTGCGTTCTTTAACACAGATTGTTCATCTGAATGGGAAGTTTATACAGAAGATGAAACAGTGAGTTCTGTTATTGAAAACACCCCTGGCGTTGATGCAGATGGCGATGGTGTTGTAACTTATGAAGAAGCTCAGAATTTTACAGGTGATTTAGACTTAAGTGGTCAAAATGTCTCCGATATTACAGGTTTAGAAGCTTTTAGTAACGCTAGCAGCATCAATATTTCTGGAAATATTATCACCGATATAAGTAACTTGTTAAGTGCAAATACCGTTGTTGTTTCCTCAAAAATTACAGGACAAAAGAAAAGAGTTAATTTAAATGAAAGTGAATTAAGCGAATTATATGTTGCAAATAACCTAATTGAATCTATAGACGCTAGAGAAATTTATTCCTTAATAAAATTAGATGTAAGTAATAACAGCTTAAGTACGTTGTTTTTAGATAATGGAAGTAACACAAGCCTAACCGATCTGAATACAATAGGGAATGCTAATTTGGGTTGTATTCAAGTTGATAACGTAGATTATGCAAACAATGCTGCTGGTTGGTTAAAAGACTCTTTCACAATATATAGCACCAATTGTCAAGCTGCTTTAAGCATTGATGAATTATTAGCAAAGAGTTTAAAACTTTATCCAAACCCAGTGAAAGATAAATTTAAAGTAGAATTATCAAATCAATTTACTCTAGAAAAAATTGAATTATATAACTTGATAGGCAAAAAAATAATACAAACTGGAGAAGAACAAGTGAATTTAAGCCATTTACCATCTGGAATTTACATGGCCGTAATTAAAACAAATAAAGGTTCAATGACGAAGAAAATAGTTAAACAATAAATTGCTATCGATTAAGAAAAAGTGTTTTATTAAACGAGACGTTCGCTATGCGTCTCGTTTTTTTTTAAAAACTTTCCCAGCAAGTGTATAAGTAAAAAATTACAAGATTAGATTTTTTATAGTTTAATCATGTTCTTAAACATAGCAAAAAATTCGTTTAGAATAATTACTAAGTTCTGAATTGATATCTTACTTTATTTAAATTTCAAAAAAAAATGAAGCAAAAATAAAAAGACTCAAAACATATTGTTTTGAGTCTTTTTATTTTAAGATTAAAATATTGCTAATTATAAAACCTTTATAGAACAGCCTATGGCTCTAGTTTCAGTTTTTGTAGGTTTTTTTCCAGATAATAATTCATCAACTGTATTCTCTACATACTTTTCTGTAACTGCATCAGGATTTCTAGAACTATTGTCAATAGCTCCAATATATTCTACTTTCATGTTTGGTTTACTTACAATGTAAACATGAGGTGTTTTAGATGCTCCAAACTTAGGGAATACTTGTTGTCCTTCATCAAATAAATAAGGGAAAGTAAACCCTTTTTCTTTTGCTCTAGCTATCATGCCTTCAAAACTATCTCCTTTAGAAGCTTTTGGATCATTAGGATTTATAGCTATAACCGGATACCCTTTAGACTTATATTTTTCATCCAAAGCTATAATTCTATCTTCGTTTGCAACGGAATAAGGACACATATTGCAAGTAAAAATGATAATAAATCCTTTGGCATCCTGGTAATCAGATAAAGAAATCATTCTATTGTCAATATTTTTTAATTTGAAATCTTCTATTTCGTCTCCAACGGAATATCCATTTTCAGTTTTGTTCGTAAAGGCAAATGCAGATAAGGTAACTATTGCTATTATTAAAATCGATTTAATTGTTTTCATAATTTATATTTTTAAAAAAGTGTTTAATTCATTTTCTAATGCTTCATAATCAAAAGATTGCTCATAAAACTTTCTACCCTCCTTATTGTAAATGATAGTTGCTGGCAATGCTCCACTCCAATTTTCATCAATAGCTTTAATCCAAACATCCTCATTCACATCATCTAACAATATTACATCAGATTGTATATTTCTTTTGTTTAAAAAAGGTATTAACGCACGTTCAACTTGCTTTGGAAAATCTAAACTTACTAATAAAACCTCAACATTTTTATTTGCATATTCCTTTTTTATTTTTTCAAAATAAGGCAATTCCTTAACACAAGGCGCACACCAAGTTGCCCAAAAATTCACAACATACGTTTTATTATCTTTTCTTTCCAATAACGGTTTCAGTTGATTAAAATCATACGTTTTTACATTTGTAATTGAACTTACAAGTTCTTTTTCTATGGATTGCTTAGTTGTTTGTAACTTTTCATTTTTACATGAAAAATTTATTATTAATACAAATAATATGTACATTGATTTTTTAATCATCATATAAAATTACGTATTTTAAAAAGGCTGCAATAATAATTAACTGATTCTTAACAAAACCAGATAATTTCCAATTCGATAGCTTTAGTTAAAAGCCAATTAAAATGGGTTCAAAATGTTATTATTCTTGCCTTTAAAATATAAGAATTCATCTTAAAAAAAAATAAATTTAGCAACAAAGTTTCAATATGATAGACTTACTCATGCATGTATTAATCAAAATGAAGACTAATGATTAATCAAGCGAAATAGTTTTCTTGATCTCTAACGACGGATTTATTACTATATATTATCACGGAATAGAAAATTTAGAGAAAAAATTTATAGGATTTAACAGAAACCTAAGTACAGATTAAAATACAAAAGGAGTATTAAATGATAATTAAAACTTTTAATTATTAAAAATATTAATTACGTTTTCACCTATTTGATACCCTTGCTCTAGCCCTAGATCAATTGCTTCTCTATAATGTATTCCTCCGTATAATCTTGATTCAGCAGCTTCTTCAGCCATATGAAAAAAAGATGAATATTCTCTTGGTGTGCCATCAATATCTGTTCTATTTTCGTGGGTACGATCAATAAATGAGTAATTATCACCGAATAATGAAGTTAAAATAGCTGCTAACGCACCAGATTGCACAGAATGTCCTGATGTATATTCTGGAAACGGTGGAGTTTCTAAAATTGTTTCCCAGGAAGCATCTATTTGGTGATTAATTACTGTAACTGGTCTAGGGTAGTTTGTGGTATATTTAACTTTCCAACAAGAAATAAAAGAGTCATTAATTCCAATAGCTAATTGTGCAAATGCTTCTGAAGAAGCTAATAAATCAAAATTATTATCATTAATTAACTGGTTTAAAATAGATATTGAATGACCAGGAGGTGTGGCAGAAGTTTGTGGATCATCTGACCAAAACTCAGCGATTACAGTTTGTTCAGGCGTTACATTATTCACAACCTCGTAAACTTCCAGAGCTCTTGCGTAATATACAGAATTCACATCAGTACTATATACTGGCGGATCAATGGGAATACAATTTTCAAGATTTAGAGATATAAATGGTCTATTATTTCCCCAATAAGGTTGCAAAGCTCGTTGATTTAATGCGGTAGGTTTCCAAAATTCAATACCTGGTAATGGTTCATATTCTATCGGAAAATTATTAAACTGAGCATTATAACCACCATCTGTTGTAGACCATAGAACAATTTGTTCAGCTAAATCATTTGCAAAAATGATTGATCGATTTAAAACTTCACCAAATATATCATCTGAATACTGATTGTTAAATTCTATTTCTAACTCAAGAATTCTAGAGTAATTCGCAATTGAGGCATTACTGTAAAAAAACTTGGTCATAGTAGCAAGTACAGTATTTGCAACCGTTGGCCAGTGATATTCTAAACCTTCCTCTAACTCAAATTCTAAATTTAACGCATTTAAAGTGCCTGACAAAGATTGCTTGTTCTTAGCACCAACCTGTAAAGACTCGTATAAAGCAACACCCGTATAGCCAAATGCCCTTGCTGCTACCGGAGGTGTATAACCCGCTGTTTCAGTAGTCAATACCTTAATTAAGTTAAACCAACTCACGACTACATCAGAATTATAGTTGGCTGGCGATATGAGTTCTGGTTGCATAATCTGGCTATCTTTATCATCCGAACATGAAGCTAATAGAAACATAAAAATGAAACCGAATAGAATTTTTTTTATTTTTAACATATTTTTAGTTTTTCATGAAATTAGCTATTACATGAAATCTACTAAACCAATTTTCGACCTAGAGTAGTTTAGGCAAGGCGAATGAATCTTTAAAATCGATGGGAAGAGTAAGATCTAATTTTAGATACAAATTACATAGGCAAAAAATATATTTATTAGACCCATAAAATATCAAGATTATAATATTACAGTTACAATTAACGGTAACTTTTACAACCTACCAAAAATGCAAAAAAATCTTTTTTAAGCTTATTTGTAAAACTTGTTGATTCTTTTGTTATGAATTTTAAATACTTTTAAATTTATTAAGTAAAAAGAAAGGTGTTTCACTTTACTTGCTTTTCGTATGCTAATAATAGTAATTTCTCGGTTCCCATTGCAAAAGGTCAATTTTCCAAAATAGATTTTACTATGATTTGAAATTTCGTCTTCAACAATCTTATTATTAGTTAAATAATCTTACAATATTTCGCCCACATCCTTTCCGGTAATCCATCACACTAAATTTAAAAGCAAAAATAACTAGTGGATTAATAACTTTAATACTACTAATAAATTATTTTAAAAAGTCTTGGTTTCCTAATAAATCTGTGTGTGTGTGTGTTTATAAATTTAGTGATAATTAATCGTAAAATTATAAATCTTATAGTTTGATAAATTACTTATAAATATCGTTTAAAACTTTCGCCAAACGAATTCCTCCTTTTTGTAACTGATTTCTTACAGTTTCCAAATAATCATAAGAATATCTGTACCTTAAATTTTCACCAACTTTAACTGAATTGTAAACTTTATTAGTGATTTGATGAACCTCGTCAACCCAATCTACAACTGAACCAATTTTAATTGAGCCAATTTGTTTTTTAGACAATCTTTTTGAGTTATTTGCCAATTCTATATAACTCATATTAAAATTTTCTATAATTTTAGTATCCCAAACGCTGTGTAAGTTTGTTCCTTGTCCAAACCATTGCACTTGTATTTTATTTCCTCCTTTATCTTCTCTCCTTCCAATATGCATTGGTTGATGCAAATCACCCAATAAATGTACTAACATTTTTAAATGGAAAACAATATCTTCCTCACTGCTTTCATGATTCTTTAAAACTTTAACACAGGTATTTATTGCAGTAACTAAATCTCCTTTAGGATTTTTCTCCGAAGCCTCATAATTTTCATTTGAATCCATATTTACATAATGCCATGAACTATATTTTCTATATTTTCTGTCGGATTTTATTTCATCTGCATAAGTAGAAACAAAGGCTAAACCTTCTCCTTGTAATATTTTGTCAATTTTTCTTTTTGCTCTTTTCGTTAAAAATTGTTCAGCAATTTCTCCAGTAACTCTATGCCCATTCTGACCCCAAAAAAAAGCTTCTTCAGAGTTAGAATTTATCATTATTAAAAAAGGAAGTAATAGCAGTAATTTAAATTTCATTTTAAGTATATATACATTAATAGTTTGCTAAATTATACAATATATTTTCTAAACTTTTGTAAATATGAAAAAAAATACTATATCTTTGTGATATCATTTTAATATCAAAATAAAAATTAAACATATGGAATCAGAAAAAATTATTAAACCCGCAAATGGTTATTTAATGTTATTAATCGTGTTAGTTCTTTTTTTTGGAGGAATAACATTATCGATTATACAAGAAACTGGGATGTACGTACCCCTAAGTATAATTGGCTTTATTGGCTTTTTTGGTTTTATATTAGTTAACCCAAATACATCTAAAGTAATTTTACTTTTTGGTAAATACGTAGGAACCATCAAAGCAAATGGCTTGTATTGGGCAAATCCATTTTATACAAAAAAGAAAATATCGTTAAGAGCTAGTAATTTTGATAGTGAGCGTTTAAAAGTGAATGATAAATTAGGAAATCCTGTAATGATTTCTACCATTTTAGTTTGGAGAGTTACAGATACATATAAAGCTGCTTTTGATGTAGATAATTACGAAAACTTTGTACGTGTTCAAACTGATGCTGCTGTTAGAAAGTTAGCAAGTATGTATCCTTATGATAATTTTGCAGACGAAGGGCATGCAGAAGATATTACATTAAGATCTAGTGTTAATGAAGTTTCAGAAGCTTTAGAAAAAGAATTAGAAGAACGTTTGGCTATTGCAGGCATAGAAGTTTTAGAGGCTAGAATTGGTTATTTAGCTTATGCTCAAGAAATTGCTTCTGCAATGTTAAAAAGACAGCAAGCCACTGCTATTGTTGCTGCTAGGCATAAAATTGTACAAGGTGCAGTAGAAATGGTGGAAATGGCATTAGAAGAATTAAATAAAAAAGAAATTGTTGAGCTAGATGAGGAGCGAAAAGCTGCAATGGTTAGTAATTTATTAGTAATTCTTTGTGGAGATAAAGAGGCTGCTCCAGTTGTGAATACAGGAACTTTAAGTCATTAATATTAAATGGAAAAATTTGTATTAGTTGATGGTTATATAAAGTTAAACAATGTTCAATTATTTCTTGATATTAATGAATTTAAAAAGGATTTAAAAAATCGAGGAGGATGGCTTGGTGTATTTTTTACTTTTTTAGGATTAAGTTTATTACACAATATAAGGGACGTAGAATATTTTGAGAAGTTGTTTAATATTTTTGATTTTGGATTAAGAATACTTGGTATGATTGCCATAATTATAATTTTATGGTATTTATTTTTTAAGAAAAAATCAAAAAAAAACTTGATTATAAATGAAATTGAATCAATTGATATAAATAAAGAGGAACTTGAAACAGAACTAACTTTAAAATTTGACAATAAAAAAGAGATAGAATTAAAATTTAGAAATCTTGAAAATCAGATTAATCCATTTATCGAATCTTTAAAGAGGAGAAACTCTAGAATTAAAGTAAATAATATTTAAATATGAGAGGTTTAAGGACGTATAAGCTAATAGATGGAGAATTAAATATTGACTATACCCATTTATGTATTACATACTCTATTCAAAAATATTTTAGAGAGTTTATGAAAATAATGGGTGGTATCGCTTTAATAGCTGCATTTTTAAAAAAAATTAATAATTATGATAATTTTTATGGAATATATGAAAATATTATATTCTGGATTTTTGCGGTTGGATCTAGTATTATAGCGTACTTTCTAGTTGAACACATTTTTAAAAAAATATGGGGAAATAAGATCAAATTAAATGATTTAGTCAAAATAGAAATTGATAACGATGAAGATGAAATAGATATAGATATAGATGAAGACAGTAAAATAGAAATAACATTATTTAAAAATAATGGAAGAAGCAAATTAGTCCAATTAAAAAAACAGAACTGCATTCTCGAATCTTTTTTAGATGATATAAAAAAAAGAAACTTAAGAATACAAATTAAACATATAGATTGATATGAAAGAATATAAAATAGTTACACTAAAATTAGGATTTAGAAATAGAACACAAAATTTTGAAGACTTACTAAATCAATATGCCAGAGAAGGATGGGAATATAAAGACATTCCGCATGGTTGGAATAGCATTGTACTAGAGAGAGATAAAAATAGATAATGAAAGTTTTTAAAGAAGAACAACGGTTTACGCAAACATGGCTGATAGTACTATTAACCATAAGTGCAATAGTACCAATTGGTCTTATTTGTCAAGAGTATTTTAAAAACAATACAACTATGACTACTAATCGTTTTGTTTGGACAATTATTTTAATTTTAGCTTCTATATCGCTTATTTTTCTATTTAAACTTAGTACTAGAATTGATGAAAAAGGAATTCATTATCAATTTTTTCCATTTCATTTTAAATTTAAATTAATTGGTTGGGAAGAAATTTCAAAAGTTCATATTAGAACTTATGATCCTATTGGAGAATATGGCGGATGGGGATTTAAAGGCGGTTCACTTTGGAATAAAAGCAAAGGAAGAGCTTTAAATGTTTCTGGAGATATCGGAATTCAACTAAATTTAAAAAACAACAAAAAGTTATTGATTGGAACAAATAAAGAAGCTGAGGCAAAAAGGGTGATAGCAACATACCAACAAAAATTGAATAATCATGTTTAGAATATTATTGTATACAGTATTAATTCTATGCAATGCAGCTTTTTCTTTGGCGCAAGTTAAAACAGAAGAAATTCTAATTAAAAATAACGACATTGAATTACCAGGCACATTAACTTATACCAAAGAAAACACACCTTTAATTATATGGGTTCATGGATCTGGTAATGTAGATAGAAATGGGAATCAACAACCAATGATTAAGGCAAATTACATCAAACAGTTTAGAGACAGTATTAATAAAAATGATATTGCTTTTTATAGTTTTGATAAAAGAACTGCAAACCAAAAAAACATGCTGAATTTAATAAAAGGTATAGAATTTGCAGATTTCTCAGCCGATGTAGAAAAAGTTATTTCCTATTTTCAAGATAAAAAACAATTTTCTAAAATTATTTTAATTGGCCACAGCCAAGGTTCTTTGGTGGCAATGTTAGCCTCTAAAAATATTGATAAATATATTTCACTAGCAGGTTCAGCTTTAAGTGCAGACCAAGTAATTGTAAAACAAATTCATCAACAAGCACCTTTTTTAGACTCTATTACAAAAGCACATTTCAAAGAACTTTCTAGTACTGGTAAAGTAGAAAAAGTAAACCCAATGTTACAATCTGTTTTTGCAAAACAAAATCAAGCATTTTTAAATAGTTGGATAAAATATAATCCTTCCGAAGAAATTAAAAAATTATCACTTCCCATTCTTATAATTCACGGCACTGAAGATTTACAAATTACGCAAGAAGACGCAAAGGCTTTACATGAGGCCAATAAAAATTCTGAATTGGTATTAATAGATAAAATGAATCATGTTTTAAAAGAGGTAAATTCAATAACAGAAAACCAATCTTCATATACGAGTTCTGAATTTCCTTTATCAAGTAAACTAGTAAAAACCATAACAACATTTGTAAATAATTAAGATGGCTAAGAAAAAAGCTTTTGCTTTGCGCATAAATGAAGACATGATGAAAGCCATTGAAAAATGGGCTACAGATGAATTTCGTTCTACAAATGGCCAAATTGAATGGATGCTAATGCAAACGTTAAAAAAAGCAAAACGGGAACCTAAAAAGAAAGAAGACGAATAGATTTTTTTTGGTAAAATCTATCTAATTTTATATCTAAAATAAACTGTTAAAATAAATGCTCCATTTTTTTGGAGCGTTTCCATTTTTGTATCTTGTAGCCCATAATTTAAAAAATCAAACTTGACCTAATGAAAAAAATATTCACGCTACTTTTTTTGTGTACTACTACTCTACTCTTCTCACAAGAGTTTTCCATGGATTTGATAAAAAACATGAAACCCCGAAATATTGGTCCTGGAGGAATGTCTGGACGTGTAACTTCTATTGATGTTGTTGCATCTAATCCAGAAATTATTTATGTAGGAACTGCTTCTGGTGGAATCTGGAAATCTACTTCTGGTGGAATTAAGTGGGAACCCATTTTTGAAAAAGAATTAACAGCTTCAATTGGTGCTGTTGCCATTCAACAATCTAATCCAAGTGTAATTTGGGCAGGTACAGGAGAAGGAAACCCAAGAAATAGCCTTAATGGTGGTTTTGGTATTTATAAATCTTTAGATGCTGGTAAAACATGGAAGGCAATGGGTTTAGAAAAAACGCGTCACATCCATAGAGTTATTATTCATCCAACAAATCCTGATATTGTTTATGTGGGCGCAATTGGTTCTCCTTGGGGAGAGCACAAAGAACGTGGAGTATACAAAACTACAGATGGTGGAAAATCTTGGAAACAAGTTTTATACAATAATACAAAAACAGGTGCTGCAGATTTAATTATGGATCCAACCAATCCAAATAAATTAATAGCCGCAATGTGGGAACATAAGCGTGATCCTTGGTTTTTTAACTCAGGTGGAAAAGGTTCTGGTTTGTATATAACTTACGATGGTGGAGAAAACTGGAAAAAAGTTACTGAAAAAGAAGGTTTCCCTAAAGGAGATTTAGGGAGAATTGGTGTTGCAATTGCCCCAAGTGAACCAAATACAATTTATGCTTTAGTAGAAGCAAAAAAGAATGCCCTTTATAAAAGTGAAGATGGCGGTTTTAAATGGAAAAAAGTAAATGATAAACCTGGAATTGGTAATAGACCTTTTTATTATTCTGAAATTTATGTAGATCCTCAAAACGAAAACAGGTTATATACAGTATTTACCTATGTAAATGTTTCGCAAGATGGTGGTAAATCATTCAAAGAATTAATGCCTGCTTATGGCGTTGATAATGGTGTGCATCCAGATCATCATGCTTGGTGGATTCATCCAAAGAATGGCAAATTTATGATTGATGGAAATGATGGCGGCTTAAACATTACTAAAGATGGCGGAAAATCTTGGCGATTTATTGGAAATATTCCTGTAGCCCAATTTTACCACATAAATGTGGATAATGAATTCCCTTATAATGTTTATGGCGGAATGCAAGATAATGGTTCTTGGAGAGGACCTGCTTACGTGTGGAAATCTCAGGGAATAAGAAATAGTTATTGGCAAGAAATTAGTTTTGGAGATGGTTTTGACGTTGTTCCAGATAAAGATGATTCTAGGTATGGATGGTCTATGAGTCAACAGGGTTTTGTAAGCAGATATGACTATTTAACAGGAAATAATTATGGCGTAAAACCAACACATAAAGACGCCAACGTAAAACTTCGTTTTAACTGGAATGCTGCTATTAATATTGATCCTTTTGATAATTCTACATTATATTTTGGAAGTCAATTTGTTCATAAATCAACAGATAAAGGTTTAACATGGAACGTTATTTCACCAGATTTATCAACCAATAATCCCGATAAATTAAAACAAGCAGAAAGCGGTGGTTTAACTATGGATGCAACTGGTGCAGAAAATCATTGTACCATTTTAGTAATTGAACCTACGGTTTTAGAAAAAGACGTTCTTTGGGCAGCTACGGATGATGGTCAAGTACACATCACTAAAAATGGAGGTGAAAAATGGACTAATATTTCTAAAAACATCAAAGATTTACCTGAGAATTCTTGGATTACACAAATTAAAGCCTCTAATAAAAATAAAGGTGAAGCGCTATTAATAGCTAATGATTACAGAAGATTTAATTATACACCTTACGCATACAGAACTAAAAATTATGGTAAAACTTGGACAAGAATTGTTGATGAAAATGATGTTCAAAGTTACACTTTGTGTATTGTAGAAGATCCTGAAAATGCAAACTTACTATTTTTAGGCACAGATGATGGTTTATACATTTCTATTGATGCTGGAAACAAATGGACAAAATGGACCAATGGTTTCCCAACTGTACCTGTAAAAGATTTGGTGATTCATTCAAGAGAAAATGATTTGATTATTGGAACTTTTGGTCGTGCTGCTTGGATTTTAGATGATATAAAACCATTAAGAGCAATGGCAAATAAAAACATTACTTCAGAAAAATTAGTTTTATTTACACCACCTACAGCATATCAATCTGCTTACCAACAACCTACAGGAAGTAGATTTGGTGCTGATGCTATGTACCAAGGTGAAAATAGAAAAGGTGGTGCTATCATTTCTTATTATATAAATAAACCTAAAGATAAAAAGGAAAAAGAAGGTAAAAAGAAAAAGAAGGAAAAGGAAGAAACCAAAATAAAAGCTGAAGCGGATAAAAAAGTTAAATACGATTCTATAAAACTTGAAGTTTTTGATAATGAAAGAAAAATTAGAACTTTAAAATTTAAAGCACCAAAGGAAAATGGAATTCATAAAACTACTTGGTATTTGAGAGAAAAAGGAGTTTCAAGAGCATCAAGAAGAATACGAAAAACAACAAGAGAACCTGGAGGTGTAACTGTAAAACCAGGAACCTATCGTTTAAAAATGACTTTTGGTGATGCAATTTCTGAACAAAATATAAAAGTTGAATTCGATCCAAGATTACAAAGTTCTACTGAAGCCATCAATCAAAAATATACTGCGAGTAAAGAGCTAGAAAAGTACCAAGAAAAAATTGCTAGTATTGTAAAACAATTGGTAGAAAGTAAAAATACTGCTAGTGCTATCAAATCAAAATTATCAAAAGAAGATAAAAAGAAATATAAAGATCAAATAAAATCGTCTGAGGATATTACCAAACAAATTGACACCTTAATAGCGAAATATCTTGGCACAATTGATAAAAGACAAGGTATCACTAGAAATCCTGAGGTTACTGTAAATCAGCGTTTAGGGCTAGCGAGCAGATATATTCGTTCTCGTTTTGGTGAACAAACATCCACAGAAAGTGTATTGATGAATCAATTTAAAGAAGAATTTAAAAAGACGGTTTCTGAAACCAACATGTTTTTTAATGAGGATTGGGTAGCCTATAAATCGTCTGTAGAAAATATTAAAATTTCAGACTTTAAAGAAACCAAAATTTATTCTACGAATTAAATATTTTATGAAAAAGATACTTCTATTTTTGAGTTTGAGCATACTGTTATTAGATGCTCACGCTCAATCTTCTGCTGAAGATAAATTAGGAACTTGGTATATGTATAATGGGTCTCATAAATTATCAGAAAAATATTCTCTAAAAACAATGGCGCATTTGAGATATTTTGAATTAACCAGTGAATTTCAGCAAGAAATATACAGGCTTGGTGTAAATTACACATTTACTCCAAAAACAAATTTAACTATAGGTGCTAGTTATGCCACTGGAGATTTAGAATACAACACTCCATCACCTCATTTATATGAGTGGAGATTGTATGAAGATTTAAATATAAAATCGAAATGGGGAAAATTTAATGCTCGACATAGAATTCGTTTAGAACATCGCTTTATTCATAAAAATATAAATATAGATGAAACCCAAAACTGGATTCGATATGATTTAAATGTTGGATATCCATTATCTAAAAAATGGAGTGCATATGTCTTTAATGAACTTTTTTTGAATATTGACAGAAATAAAAGGTTTGATCAAAATTGGACAGGTGCTGGTTTCTTGCATCAATTTAATAAGCAAGTAAAATTTAAAATTGGATATTTACAAATTAAAAACTCATCACAAGTGTTAAAAAGACTACAACTAGGTATTATTTTGAATACAAATCACATAAAGAACATTTAAATGAGCATTTCCGAAATTAATAATGATATTCCATTATTTGCTAATGATACCATTATTTTTGGTGTTTTATGCGCCATATTAGCAGGAATATTTTATTCCTCTAAACTAAAATCATTTGAGAAATTTTACAAAATAGTTCCTGCACTTTTGTTGTGTTATTTTATACCTTCAATTTTTAGTTCTTTGGGTATTATTGCTGATAAATGGATAGATGTAGACGCTACAATTGGTCATTTAACTTCTTTATATGGAAATCTTGCGAATGTTACAGATTTGAATACTTTAAAGGAATACATTACAACCAACACTATTGATGATAGTGTATATTCAAAATTTGTTGGTGGTAGTAAATTGTATTATGTTTCTTCTCGATTTTTATTGCCTGCATCTTTAGTATTGCTTACGTTAAGTATCGATTTAAAAGGTGTTTTTAAATTAGGTCCCAAAGCATTAATTATGTTTTTAACAGCAACAGTTGGCGTTATGATTGGTGGTCCTTTGGCTATTTTATTTTTCAATTTTGTAGCTCCAGATATTTTAACTCAAGTAGAAGGTACAGAACTTTGGAAAGGATTATCCACAGTTGCAGGAAGTTGGATTGGTGGTGGAGCAAACCAATTGGCAATGAAAGAGCAATGGGAGGTTTCTGACAGTCTTTTTAGTATTATGGCTGTTGTAGATGTTTTAGTCGCAGAAGTTTGGATGGCTTTTTTATTAATTGGTGTAGCTAAATCGGATGCAATTGATAGATGGTTTAAAGCAGACAACTCATCAATTACTACATTGAAAAATAAGATGGAAAAATTCACTTTAGAAACTGCAAGAGTACCTTCTTTTAATGATTTAATTATTTTACTAGGAATCGCATTTGGAGTAACATCATTAGGGCATTTAGTTGGTGATAATTTAGGAAGTTATATTACTGCGAATGTACCTGCTTTGGTAGATTTTGGCTTGGGTAGTTCTTTTTTCTGGTTGATTATTACAGCTACCACTTTAGGAATATTTCTGTCCTTTACAAAAGCGAAAAATTACGAAGGTGCAGGAGCGAGTAAAATTGGTACCGTCTTTATTTACATATTAGTGGCTTCAATTGGAATGAAAATGAATCTAAATGCCATTGTAGAAAATATTAGTTTGTTTGCCATTGGCTTTGTTTGGATGATTATTCATGTAGGTTTATTATTTTTAGTAGCCAAGATTATAAAAGCACCCTATTTCTTTTTAGCAGTTGGCTCTAAAGCCAATATTGGTGGCGCAGCCTCTGCCCCTGTTGTTGCTGGTGCATTTCATCCATCTTTGGCTCCAGTTGGTGTTTTATTAGCAGTTTTAGGATATGCTCTAGGTACTTATGGTGCTTTCTTTTGCGCTTTAATGATGAAGTGGGTAAGTTAATTTTGTTGTTTTTTATAGACTTTCACTTAATAAATATGCATATTTGCATTCCAAAATTTCAAATAAAATGAAAAAAATAATTTCTGTTTTAGTCTTCTCAATAATAATGTATGCTTGTTCTTCTAAAAAAGAAGGAAATATGATTGTTCAAGGGCAAATAAAAGGATTAAAAAAAGGGAAACTATATTTACAAAAAATGGTAGATACTGTTTTAGTTTCTGTAGATTCTATTGCTTTATTAGGAACAGAAACTTTTAAATTAACCGATAATGTAGATTCACCGGTACTCTATTATTTAACTTTTGATGGAAATACAACCGACAAGAGAATTCTTTTTTTTGGTGAAAAAGGTACAATTACAATTAATGATAAAGTTGACGAATTTGGATTTAATCCAGAAATTAATGGTTCTAAAAATCAGAAGATTTTAGATAAATTTAATGTGATGAGTAAAATGTTTCAAAATCAGCGTTTAGAATTTATAAAAAAAGACTTTGAAGCAAAAAAAGCAAAAGACAAAAAATTAATAGAAAAATTAGAGAAAGATTACCAAAGACTTGTGAGAAGAAGAGTTTTATATACTACTAATTTTGCTCTTACAAATGCTGATACTGAAGTAGCTCCTTATATTGCATTAACGGAAATGTATGACGCCAGTTTAAAGATGTTAGATACCGTAAACAATTCACTTTCTACTGAAATTAAAGCCTCAGATTATGGAAAGCGTTTTCAGGAGTATTTGGATAAAATCAAAAGAAATGAAGATAATCAATAGTTATTTTTTCTGTAATTAAAAAGTGAGCTTAGGCTCACTTTTTTTATGCCGTATTTACATGTAATTTCATATTATATATAAACTACCTCACTCAAGAATTTTTACGAATTCAAAATGTAATTCTTTAAAACATCAGTTTACAGATATTTAACAAAAGTTATTTACAATTTACATGTAATGAATCTAATAATCAGAATATCATATAGTTACTTTCGACTATTTATGAGATAAGAAATCAACATAGGTAATAGTGAGCAAAACCGCTAAGCAAACCTCTAAATAAAAATAACATGCGTGTTTATGCTGAAAAAGTATAAGTATAAAAAAAACCGAGCATAAAGCTCGGTTTTAATAATATACAATTAATCTACAACCTTATTGCTTCACAAATTTAGCAGTTCCCGTTGTTCCGTTTACATTATACTTCACTAAGTAGATACCAGAGGTTAGGTTAGATACGTCAATAGATTCACTATTTTTGTTAATGTCTAAACTCATCACTTTTTTACCTAAAACATTAAAAACATCTGCGTTCTGAATGGTTTCTTTAGCAGAAATATGTAACCTGTTATCAGCTGGATTTGGGTACATTGAAAACCCTAACAATTCATTATTGTTTACACTTGCTGTTGCAGAATTATAGAAGTACCAATTATCGAAATATATAGTTCCATTACCAACAACTTTAATTTCTCTTAATGTTGTTAAATCTATAGCCCAATTGGATGTAGGTATGTCTAAACTTACCCAACTACCTGTAGTAATACCTAAATTAGATTGAATATTATATGCAATTTCCCCAGTATCGTTAATTAAGAAATATTCTAATGCCGTAGCATCATCAGTATAATAATCTATATGAAGATGCGTCATACCACTTACATCTTGTTTATCATTATTAAAAGTTGTTCCCTGATAATTTAAATTTGCATATTTCATAGTCATATTACCATTAATATCAATTTCAGTCATTACCGTTTGTTGACCCCAATTTGGATTTAAATCATCAATATTAATACCTGTCAAATCGTCGCTATAAATAGAAATGTAATCTGTACCTGCCGTACCTGAATGAATTACATCTGGGGAAGGAGTATCTAATTCTGTAGGACAAGCATTACATGAACCACCACAATCAACACCTGTTTCATCTCCATTCATTATACCATCTGAACATGTTGGTTGAGGAGCGTCTGTTAATTTTTCGGCGTTCCATTTGATATTGTCAACATGTAAAACATACTCTGATGGACCGTTAACCCTACCATCAGTTTTTGTATAATCCATAAAAATTACCATTTTATCAATATTGGTTAAATCTCCATTTGCATTTATACCAGATAAATCAAATGTTAAAGTTTGCCATTCATCGACCACCGAGTTATCTACATTTTGATCGCCAATTTCATAGGTTGTACCATTTGATGTCGTTGCCATTTTGATACCTATAGTTCCTACATAATTTTTATTAACATCCATAGTAAGTGTTAAGTTAGATGTTACCGCCATATCTATTTTCCAAGTACCAAAAACAGAACCTGCACTAGCATT
>CAJWAC010000027.1 GCA_913020555.1 uncultured Polaribacter sp.
AATAGCCAAAATACGACTTGGTTTAAAGAAGCTTTCCCGTTACTCTATTTACCATCATATTGTAGTTTCAGAATGACTGATATTTGGCGTTCATTTGTAGCTCAAAGAATTTCATGGACTTGTGGTTGGTCTATTCTATTTCATCAAAGTACAGTATGGCAAGAGCGAAATGAACACAATTTAATGAACGATTTTAGAGATGAAATTTCAGGATATAATAATAATTTGTTAATTATGAAATCCTTAAATGATTTAGAGTTAGTGGATGGCATTCAAAACATTCCTAACAATATGATTATGTGTTATCAAAAACTAATCGATTTAAATCTAGTAGGCAAAGAAGAAATGGGGCTCTTAAATTCTTGGTTAAAAGGAGTCAAAGCTTTTAATTAAAAAAAATATATAATACATAATTTTATTTTTTATTCACATAAAAAAAGGTTTTGTAAACCATTAAAAACCAAGTAACAGAAAATACAATTATTCCAAGATGTAAATCTCCAAGAACAACTTTTGATATAAAAGTAGGAACTATTATGTCTATTGGAAACACGGCTAACAAGAAAAAATTAGTCCAAAGTAGTATACAATCAACTTTAGAGGTTGAGCTGTTAATATACCAAATTGCATAACCAACCATAGCAATTACATAAGTATGTAATTCAGAACCTACACTAAATAAAATTGCCCAACTCATAAGAACACCCAAATATTGAGCTCTTTTTGAAAAAGAAGATTTAAATTCTTTTAATTTTATAATCAATACTCCTATTAAAAGTAAAAATACAATAGCAGAAATTAGTGTTACATACTTTCCTATAACATCATCAAACTGAAAAAAAGGTCTATAAATACTGTAAAAATTACCTTGTCTAGTAGAATGAAGATAAATAGCCTCTTTCCAAGATTCTAATAATGACAGCAATTCCATTAGATTATACCTAATTAGTGGTAAAGCAAATAGAAGTATCATAGTAGTAAAACTATATATTGCATTTCTCCAAAATTTTGGATAAAACAATAACATAGAAAACTGAATAATTCCATACACTTTTGTCAGTCCTGAAATTGAAATTAACAAAATAGCTAAAAAGTAATTTTTCTTTTCCAAAGCTGAATAAGAAAATAAAAATATTGCAGCTACAATTGGATTAAATTGTATGCTTAACATGGTTGCAAACAGCAGTAAACAAGTGATGAAAAAGATGAATTTTTTATCTTTAAAATTATAGTTTTCAGGCAGATTAAAAATAGATTTATAAAACAATGTATAGGTGAAAAAGTTCCATAAAAAAGTTCCAAGCCAGGCGGGAAATATAGTAAACGGAGTAAAAAGGATTGAAAAAAGTGGCAGGTATATAAAGACACCTAAAGGATTTCCTTTCAGGTCTAAATGATACCAATTTGCATATGGATCTACACCTTGCCAAAAATCAATAGTACTATATAATATTATTAAAAAGTTGTTATAAGATTCACTATTAACCTCCTTTAAAGTAACAGCGAAAGCAAAAAATAAACCAAAAAAGAAAATGCTTTTTGGGGTATTAAAAGAATTGTTTTTTAAATTAGATATTTTTTGTAAAATGGCATTCATCGCTTTTAGCTTATAGATTGCATTGAAACCAATTTAAAGTACTCTCCTTTTTTAGAGAGTAATTCTTCATGTTTTCCTTGTTCAACTATCTTACCTTTTTTCATAACGATAATTTTATCAGCTTTTTGAATTGTAGAAAGTCTATGTGCAATAACTAAAGAAGTTCTGTTTTGCATCATTTTCTCTAACGCCACTTGAACCAATTGTTCAGATTCTGTATCCAAAGCTGAGGTTGCCTCATCTAAAATCATTATTGGTGGATTCTTTAATACAGCTCTTGCAATAGATAAACGTTGTTTTTGTCCTCCAGACAACGTTCCTCCTCCATCACCAATATTTGTATTGAATTTTTCAGGTAAATTTTGAATAAATTCATTAGCATTTGCAATTTCTGAAGCATCTATAATTTCAGCTTCTGTTGCATTTTCTGTACCTAATTTAATATTGTTTTGAACTGTATCATTAAATAAAATAGAATCTTGCGTAACAATTCCCATTAAATCACGTAAAGATTTTTTTGTAATATCTTTAATGCTAACTCCATCAATTAAAATATCACCTTTATTAACATCATAAAAACGAGTAATGAGATTAGCTAAAGTAGATTTCCCACTTCCTGATTGTCCAACCAAAGCAACTGTTTCTCCTTTTTTAAGGGTTAGAGAAAAGTCTTTTAAAACATAATCATCTTTATACTTGAAAGAAATATTTTTGAACTCAATTTCATTTTCAAAACTTTCTTTTGTAGTTGCATTAGGTTTGTCTTTAATACTATTTTCAGTATTTAAAACCTGCATAATTCTTTCTGCTGATGCTTCTCCCTTTTTTATGTTATAAAATGTTGTTGTGATTAATTTTATAGGATTTAAAACGGTATAAAAAAGTACGATATACCCCATAAATTTTCCAGCTTCTAAAGAACTTGTATTTTCTAAAACATCTGTTCCTCCATACCAAAGAATTGTAATAATAGTTGCAGAACCTAAAAATTCGCTCATTGGAGATGCTAATGTTTGTCTATGAAAAACACTTGTCATCAAATTTCTAAAAGTAGTGGTAGATGTGTTAAATTTTTGTTCAATAATTTTTTCTGAATTAAAGCCTTTTATTACTCGTAATCCGCTTAAAGTTTCTTCAATAAAAGACAAGAATGTTCCTGTTTCTTTTTGGGCCTTTACAGATTGTGACTTTAATTTCTTACTTATTGAGGAGATTATAAAACCTGAAACTGGTAAAAGAATGAATACAAAAAGTGTTAATTTAACACTAATAAAAAGCATTATTCCAATTGAAATGACTACCGTTAAAGGTTCTCTAACTAAAGTTTCTATTGATGTTAAAATAGAATTTTCAACTTCTTGAACATCAGATGTCATTCTTGCAATAATATCACCTTTTCTTTTTTCAGAGAAATAAGATATCGGTAATTCAACAATTTTACGATACAAATTATCTCTTAAATCTTTTACAATACCAGTTCTTAAAAAGGTAATTACGTAAGAAGCTAAATACCTAAATAAGTTTTTGAAAAAGAATAAAGATAACGATAACAGGCAAATAAATAATAAAACACTTACTTCACCTTCTTCTGATATTTTATTGGAAATTAAAAAATTAAAACTACTTTCCACATAAGAACCTAAATTAGAAATCCCTTGATAATCGGGTTTTTCATAAACAGCTTTATCTACGCCAAATAAAATATTTAATACAGGAATAAAAGCAAGTACTGATAATACATTAAATATGGCGTAAAAAATATTAAAGAGAATATTTAAAAGCGTAAACTTTCTATATTCTCTTTCATATTTAAGAATGTCCTTAAAGTGACTCATTAATTTAATTTCATCTCTGTTATAATTCTTTGAATTTTAGCATCCAATTCTGCTTCAACTGTTTCAGCATTTTCTACAGCATCTAATGCACTGTTTACACTAAAATAGAATTTTATTTTAGGTTCTGTTCCACTTGGTCTTGCAGCAATTCTTGTTCCAGATGTAGTTTGATAAATTAAAACATTAGATTTAGGTAAATCAATATTTGTAATTTCACCAGTAATAATATCTTTTTTGGTTGACGCTTGATAATCGCAAAGAGATTCAATTTTTTCTCCATCAATTTCAGTTAACGGACTAGTACGCATATCGCTTAACATTTGCTGAATTTCCGCAGCGCCATCCATACCTTTTTTGGTAATCGAAATTAAATGTTCTTTATAAAATTTGTTATCTACATAAATATTTAACAATTCCTCGTAGAAAGAACTTCCATTTTGTTTTGCATAAGCAGCTACTTCGCAAGCTAATAAAGTAGCAGTAACTGCATCTTTGTCTCTTACAAAATCACCTACCATATAACCAAAACTTTCTTCTCCACCACCAATAAAATCTAACTCAGGGTTATCTTTTACCATTTTTGCAATCCATTTAAAACCAGTTAATCCAACTTTGGTATCTACGCCATAATTCGCAACAACATCATTTACTAATTCAGTAGAAACAATTGTAGAACCTACAAACTGTTTACCGTTTAATTTACCTTCTTCCTTCCATTTACGTAACAAGAAGTCAGTCATAACCACCATTGTTTGGTTGCCATTCATTAACTTCATATTACCGTCTAAATCTCTAACAGCAACTCCCAATCTATCACAATCAGGATCTGTACCAATAACAATATCTGCACCTAATTTATCAGCTAAATTAGTAGCCATTTCTAAAGCTTCTGGTTCTTCTGGGTTTGGAGATTTTACTGTAGGGAAATCTCCATCAGGTTTTCTTTGTTCTTCTACAATATGAACATCAGTATAACCTGCTTTTGATAAAGCATCTGGCACAGACATTATTGATGTACCATGTAAAGATGTAAAAACAATTTTTAAATTATCTCTATTAATATTATCAGATAAAGAACCATTTTTAACGGATGCCTCGATAAATACATCATCAACATCTTTACCAATTATCTCAATTAAATTTTCGTTAGCATTAAAATTTATTTCTGAATAATCTAAAGCATTTACTTTGTTTATAATTCCGCTGTCGTGTGGAGGGACAATTTGACCTCCATCTGCCCAATATACTTTGTAACCATTGTACTCAGGTGGATTGTGTGAAGCTGTTAAAACAATACCTGCATCACAACCTAAATGACGCACAGCAAATGATAATTCTGGAGTGGCACGTAAATCTTCAAATAAAAAAACTTTTATTTTATTGGCAGATAAAACATCAGCAACAACTTTTGCGAATTTTTTACTATTGTGCCTACAATCGTAGGCGATTACAACACTTAGTTGTTCTTTGTTTACGTTTTCTATTAAATAATTAGATAAACCTTGAGTAGCTCTGCCTAATGTATATTTGTTAATTCGGTTAGTTCCTGCCCCCATTGTTCCGCGCATTCCACCAGTTCCAAACTCCATATCTTTATAGAATCTGTCTGCTAAATCATCAGAATTATTACTGATTAATTCTTGAATTTCGGATTGAGTTTCAGCATCGAAAGTAGGAGATAGCCATTGTTTTGCTTTTGCTAAAATATCTTTCATAGGTATTTTGATTTTTTTTTAAACATGCAAATATACATTTACAAATTTATTTCTTCTTTTATTATATAGTGTTTTTCGTCTCCTTTTGTTTTTATTATCAGTTCGCCAATAAAACCTGCTAAAAATAATAAAGTTCCTAATATCATGGAAGTTAAAGCAATATAAAACCAAGGGTTATTAGTTACTAAAATTGTTTTAATGCCATTATATAAGTTGTACAATTTGTAAGCACCTATGTAAAAAGCTGAACTAGTACCAAACAAAAACATAAATGTTCCCCAAAGACCAAAAAAGTGCATTGGTCTTTTACCAAATTTAGATAAAAAGGAAATAGTAATTAAGTCTAAAAATCCGTTTACAAAACGATCCATTCCAAATTTTGTTTCCCCGTATTTCCGGGCTTGATGTTGAACTACTTTTTCGCCAATTTTAATAAAACCAGCATTTTTTGCTAAAACAGGAATATATCTGTGCATTTCTCCACTTACTTTTACGGTTTTAATTACCTCATTTTTGTAAGCTTTTAAACCACAATTAAAGTCATGTAATTTTAAACCAGAGGTTTTTCTAGCGGCAGCATTAAATAGTTTTGATGGAATATTTTTTGTGATTACATTATCATATCGCTTCTTTTTCCATCCAGATATTAAATCAAAATTATCATTAACTATTAAGTCATATAGCTCGGGTATTTCTTTAGGATTGTCTTGTAAATCAGCATCCATTGTAATGACCACTTTTCCTGCTGCAATATTAAAACCAGCGTCTAAAGCCTGAGATTTTCCATAGTTTTTTTGAAAACGAATTCCTTTAACAGCTTCGTTTTTAGCTGATAATTGCTCTATTACATTCCAAGAATTGTCAGAGCTTCCATCATCAATAAAAATAATTTCATATAAATAACGATTGGATTGCATCACAGATACAATCCAATCGTATAATTCTTTAAGAGATTCTTCTTCGTTAAGAAGTGGTATTACTACCGAAATTTCCATATATCCTTATCCTATATTTAGTTTTCAATATTCAAAGTTACGATTTTCTCAATCATTGAACGCTAAACTTTATGTTTTAGTAAGTTTCTTCTTCATTTTTTTTCATGACAGCAGAGGTAATAGCAGAGACTATAAATCCTAAGAATAATCCTCCAATTAAAACAAATGCAGATTGCATTAATGGAGATGAGAATTTTTGTGACATTTCCATTTGAGCTTCAACTTGTTCTTGGGTAAGGCCCATGTCAACTAGTTTTTGCTCACCAAGAGCCATAGCTTGTTCCATAAAATCGGGCTCTATGAAGTTTTGAAATATTTGTTGATAAATTAGATTAATTATTATACCCACTAAGATTAAACCTAAACCAATCTTTACTCCTTGTCCCCAAGTCATAAAACTATTATTCTCAGATTTAAATTTTTTAATTGCTAAAATTATAAATGCCGCCATTATCGCTATTCCCAATACTGTTCCAGTAAATCCTGGATCCAAGTGCATTCCTAAAGCATACAGTACTAAATTTAATAATATACCAGCAACCCCGTAATATAATCCATAATTCAAAATAATACTCTTACTATTTGCTTGATTTTCCATTGTTGTTTAAAGTTTAATTAGTTGTTCAAATATAATATTTTCATTCAGGTAGTGTTCATTTTAATACCAAAACATTGTATTAGTAATCAAAGAGTTAAAAATGTTACAAAAAATTTAATATTTTTTAATTGTAAAAATAAAAATAGATTGTAGATTTGCAGCGGCAAGTCCTACACAACTAGCTCCCTTTGAATCCCCCAGGGTGGGAACACAGCAAGGGTATTAGGTTGTAGCAGTGTGATGTAGATAGCTTGCCATTTTTTTTGCCCTAAAGTTTCTTTCTTCCTTTTTTATCACATTTAAATTTACTTTTTAGATATTTGCGTTTATCTAAATGTTAACTAACTATATTTATGTCTAAAGTTGTCTTAATTACAGGAGCTTCATCAGGAATAGGAAAATCAGTTGCTACTTTTTTACAAGATAAAGGTTGTAAAGTTTACGGAACAAGCAGGAATCCTAAGAATATAAAAGATTTTACTTTTGAATTGATTGCATTGGATGTTTTAAAGTTGGATACTATTAGTAATGCCATAAATTATATCATTCAAAAAGAAGGTAGGTTAGATGTTTTAGTTAATAATGCAGGTATGGGAATAACTGGACCCGTTGAAGATACACCTACAGAGGAAATGAGGGCCGTATTTAATACCAATTTATTTGGCGCAATTGATGTAATGAAAGCTGTTTTACCGCAAATGAGATCTCAAAAATCAGGGATTATAATTAATGTTACTTCTATTGCAGGTTACATGGGTTTACCTTTTAGAGGATTGTATTCCGCATCAAAAGGAGCTTTAGAAACTGTAACAGAAGCTGTAAGCATGGAAGTACAAAATTTTGGAATTAAGGCAGTAAATATTGCTCCTGGAGATTTTGCAACCAATATTGCTGCGGGCAGATATCATACTCCGGTTTTTAAAAATTCTGCTTACAAACAAAAATATCAAGAGAATTTAGATTTAATGGATGCGCATGTTGATGATGGGATGGATCCTATAGAAATGGCAAAATCTATTTATAAAATTATAAATACTAAAAAACCAAAATTACATTATAAGGTTGGTAATTTTATGCAGAAATTTTCTATTGCACTCAAAAGAATTTTACCCGATAGAATTTACGAAAGGTTATTGATGAATCATTATAAACTTTAATCTACAGATACATGTTGATTCGCATTAGTATTTAAAAAAGTATCCAATATTTCTATATCGCATGCTAAAGCATTAAAATCTATTTTAATCCATCCATAGAAATAGGAATTATTTCTTTTAAGCCTAACCAAATAATAATCATCAAGTGTATTTGCGAATTCTTTTTTATTTGTAAGATTATTATTTAAGAAAAAATTATAATTTTCATAGGGTGTATTGAATTCATAGAAAACATCAAGTGCATTTCTTACATCAGCAGAATTAAAACGATTTGCGTCGTACTTTCTTGTGTTTTCTGATGAAAAAGGAGGTTCAAAAATTACAGGAAAAGGAGGATTTATTCCTTTTGGTGATAAAATTTCATTTATAGTTTCATCAACAGAAATAAGTTTTAAAGTATATCTTATATAATTAGGCATATTACCTATATTTTCGGTTTCCTCTGCAATTATTTGATAATCAGTAACACTGTCATTGTCTAAATCGATGTTTAGGGGAAGTTTGTTAGAAAAACATTCAGGGAAATAATTAAAATCTGTATTTTCTATTACGTAATCTTCTTCTGTAAATGCAATCTTAAAATCACGAATATAAACTTCTTTATCGTGATGATCTATATAAGTAACTTTACCATTTAACATTTTATTTATATCCCATTCTGTGATTTGTAAATCGATAACTTCTACCTCAGTAAGTGCAGAAATTCCCGCATATGAACCAAAATAATATTCATATCCGCGATTTACTTGCAAACAACCCTCTACTTTGTTGAAAATAAAATTTAAAGTTTCAGTTTCTTTGTCTACTCCTAAATTTAGAGTGAAATAAATTTTAACGGTGGTATCTGTATAATAACCTTTCCATAAAACCGAATTGTTATCATCAGGAATTAGAATTTCTGCTACCGTATTTGAATCAACGATAGATGATGCGCATATGATTTCTCTGTCATTTTCTTCATCTAACATTGTTTTTTTTGAACAAGAATAGATGAGAGCAAACAAAAGAATTAATAATATGTAATTGTGATTTTTCAAATAATTTTCAATTTTATGACGTGCAAATTTATTTGGTTTTATTTAAGATAGCTTTAAAAGAATCATATTTAACATAATTTTGATTCTAAATGTTCGGCATTTTGATAGTAATTCAATTAAAATTTATAGAGAATAAGATTAAAAATCTATTTGATTGTAACTATCTTTGTAGAAATTAATTATAACTTTTCAATAGATGAAATTTTTTATAGATACTGCTAATTTAGAGCAAATTAAAGAAGCACAGGCATTAGGTATTTTAGACGGGGTAACAACAAATCCATCTTTGATGGCTAAAGAAGGTATTACTGGTACAGACAATATTATCAATCATTACAAAGCAATTTGTGAATTGGTGGACGGAGATGTTTCTGCAGAAGTAATTTCTACTGATTTTGACGGTATGGTTAAAGAAGGTGAAGCTTTAGCAGCATTAAATCCTCAAATTGTAGTAAAATTACCAATGATTAAGGATGGTGTAAAAGCTTGTAAATATTTTTCATCAAAAGGAATAAAAACTAATGTAACTCTTGTGTTTTCTGCAGGTCAAGCTTTATTGGCTGCAAAAGCTGGGGCTACTTATGTTTCACCTTTTATAGGGCGCTTAGATGATATTTCTACAGATGGTTTAAATCTTATTGCAGAAATTCGTCAGATTTATGATAATTATGGTTTTACAACCGAAATTTTAGCAGCTTCTGTGCGTCATACAATGCATATTATTGATTGTGCAAAATTAGGTTCTGATGTTATGACTGGACCATTAAGTGCTATTGAAGGTTTATTAAAACACCCTTTAACTGATATTGGTTTGGCTAAATTTTTAGCGGATTATCAAAAAGGAAATTAAAAACTTATAAACATTAGAAGGTCGCAAAGCTTGAAAAGTAAGTTTTGCGACTTTTTGGTTTTAAATTTGGTGAAGTAGTAAATGTATCCAAAAAAAGAACTTGCACAGTTAGTAATTTCAGCTTGTTATCAATTTAATATTGATACGGTTGTAATTTCTCCTGGTTCACGAAATGCCCCGTTAACTATTGGTTTTTCAAATCATTCAGAAATTAAAACTTTCAGTTTAGTGGATGAACGCTGTGCTGCTTTTTTTGCTCTAGGTATTGCTCAACAAAAACAAAAACCAGTTGCAGTATTATGCACCTCAGGTTCTGCTTTATTGAACTATTACCCAGCAATCGCTGAAGCTTTTTATAGTGATATACCTTTGGTAATTATTTCTGCTGATAGACCAAAACACCTTATTGATATTGGAGATGGGCAAACCATCAGACAAGAAAATATTTTTGAAAATCACATTTTGTTTTCTGCAAACCTTGTAGAAAATCCAAAGTTTATTGCAAGAAACTCCCAATTAATAGGTGAAGCATTGCAAATAGCAAATTCACAAAAAGGACCAGTACATATTAATGTTCCTTTTGATGAGCCTTTGTATGAAACTGTGCAAGAAATGAAAACTTTTCATTTTCCGAACATTTCTATGAGTTCTTTAGATAATTCAAATATCAATTATAACAAATTAGCTTCAATTTGGAATACGGCCGATAAAAAAATGTTGTTAATTGGAGTGAATTATCCAGATGAAGATTTACACCAACTAATGGATTTGTATTCTGAAGATGATTCTGTTTTATTACTGACGGAGTCAACTTCTAATTTGCATCATAATAAAGCTATAAATGCCATAGATCAGTTGATATTTTCTATGGATGATGAACAGTTCAAAGAATTGCAGCCAGATATTTTGATCACTTTTGGGGGAATGATAGTTTCAAAACGAATCAAACGTTTTTTAAGAGATTATGCTCCAAAACATCATTGGAATATTGATGAGAAAAAAGGAACAAATACGTTCTTTTGTTTATCAGAATTTATTCAAACAAAGCCTGTAGATTTTTTTAACAATTTTAATAAAATCATTTCCAATAAAGAAAGTAATTATCAACCAAAATGGCTGAAAGTTAGAGATAAAAGAAGAATAAAACACGATTTATATTTATCAAAAATTGAACATTCAGATTTAAAAGTATTTGAACAAATTTTACAACAGATTCCAAATAATTCACAACTGCAAATAAGTAATAGTGCAATTATTAGATATGCTCAAATGTTTACTATTGATAGTAGTTTAGAGGTGTTTTGCAATAGGGGTACAAGTGGAATTGATGGCAGCACATCAACTGCAATTGGTGCAGCTTTAGCAAGTGACAAGCAAACCATTTTTATTACTGGTGACTTAAGTTTTTTCTACGATTCTAATGCGCTTTGGAATAAAAATATTCCTTCTAATTTTAGAATTATATTAGTGAATAATTCTGGCGGCGGAATTTTCAAAATAATTCCTGGTCCGTCAACAACAAATGCTTCTAAATATTTTGAAACGCCACATTGTTTAACTGCTGAGCACTTGTGCAAAATGCATAATTTTGAGTATTTACGAGCTTCATCAACTAAAACAGTTAAAGAGCAATTAAATGCTTTTTTTGAAAGAGCAGAAAAGCCAAGGATATTAGAAATTTTTACCCCAAGTATGGAGAATCATACAATTTTAAAAGACTATTTTAAACATATAAAATAATGGATTTACAAGAAGGAGAAAACGATTTTCAAGAAAATGATTATAACTTTAAAGAAGGAGATAAGGTGAATTTAATCATTGAAACTGAAACTGGTTTAGGTTATACTGTTTTAATTAATGAAGAGTTTGATGGTTTACTTTTTAGAAGCGAAGTTTTTCAAGATTTAGAGGAAAATATGGAAGTTACAGGATACATCAAAAACATCAGAGAAGATGGTAAAATTGATGTTTCTTTGCGCCCACAAGGTTTTAGAAATGTAATAGATGCTGATGTAGAAAAAGTATTGGAAAAACTTAAGAAAAGTAAAGAGGGGTTTATTTTATTAACAGATAAAAGTTCTCCAGATTCCATTCGTTTTCATATGAAAATGAGTAAAAAGGCTTTTAAAAAAGCAGTAGGTAATTTATATAGAAAAAAAGTAATTGCAATAAAAGAAGATAGAATAGAACTTTTAAAATAGTAACCAGCTGTGGTAACTATTTGAGTTTTTTTTAAATTAATAACTTAATTATTGACCACCAAGGCGTAAAATATTTTCATAAAAAGCATCGGCATTAGGGTCAGAAGGATCCATTTTTCCATAACCAACTTTATAATATTTTAGAGCTTTTTTAAACATCTTTCCAGATTCATAATATCTTCCAATATAATAATCTCCTAAATGTGATGTTGGAAATAGTTTTAGAATCATCTTTCCAAAATCTCTTAATTTATCGCCATTTTCTTTTTCTATAATGATATTTTCAATAGCATAAATATCCTTTTCTCTTATCCCTAAATTCGTTCCGAATAAAAATTCAATCTCCAAATACTTGTTTTCTAAATAATAAATAGCATCACTTGGATTTAAATCTTTTATATTTTTGTCGTATTCTTCTTTAGAAATAGCAGAATAAACTTCAAAAATTTTAGTCAAGGCTCTTGGCACAGCTTCTGAAATGGAAGAAATAGAGCTTGCAGTTGTTATTTTATCACTTATAATATTAAAGTTTTTAATTTCTAAATCTTTTAAACCATTTTGAATACGACTAATTTTAGCTTGTTTTTTAGCAGAGAAAGAGGTAGAGTTATTGGTGTAAAAATAAAATGTGTTGTCTTCTTTACCAAATTTTGACAAATTATAAGATTGTAATTCACCTCCAATAAAATCAGAAAAACTTGGGTTTATGCATATGAAGGAGTTTATAAACGCTGCATCCTCTTTTAAATAGTGAGATATTAAATTACCAGCATAACCTTGACCAACCAAAGAAATAAAGGGGGAAGTTCTATAATTACTTTCTACATAGAAAATAACTTCATCTCTTACAAATTCATAAAAATAATTAGCTGTAGTTGTTAAAGTTCCATTATTTCTATTGTAAGCAATATCTTCTGCCTTGTTTTCCTCTATAGAAACCCCAACTATAATCTGTTGTGGAGATTTATCCTTTTTTGCAAATAAAGTGGCGTTTGCAGCATAAATATCAAATAAATAACCTTCATCTAAAACAATAGTAAGCGGGTAGTTTTTAATGCTATCTTGTTCATAACCTTTAGGTAAATAAATTTTGATATTCCTAGAAGTTTCTAAAATCTCTGACTCTAAATCCTTTTCAATGGTTGTTTGAGAAAATCCAAATACATAAAAAAGTAAAAATATAAATGTGAGTGAATTCTTAATCATAAAATAGAATGTTTATTTTTGTTGATGGTTTTTGTCCTATAAATAACAACGTCCAAAATACAAAAATATGATGCAACCTCAGTGGAAAACAGCTAAAGAATACGAAGATATTACTTATAAGAAATGTGATGGAGTGGCTAGAATTGCCTTTAATAGGCCAAATGTTAGGAATGCTTTTCGTCCAAAAACAACATCAGAACTATATGATGCGTTTTACGATGCAGGAGAAGATGTAAATATTGGTGTCGTTTTATTATCTGCTGAAGGGCCAAGTTCAAAAGATGGCGTTTATTCTTTTTGTTCTGGAGGAGACCAAAAGGCAAGAGGACATCAAGGTTATGTTGGAGATGATGGTTATCATAGATTAAATATTTTAGAAGTACAAAGGTTAATTCGTTTTATGCCTAAAGCCGTTATTTGTGTGGTTCCTGGTTGGGCTGTAGGCGGTGGACATAGTTTACACGTGGTTTGTGATTTAACATTAGCCTCTAAAGAACATGCAATTTTTAAGCAAACTGATGCAGATGTTACTTCTTTTGATGGAGGTTACGGGTCTGCATATTTGGCAAAAATGGTAGGTCAGAAAAAGGCAAGAGAAATTTTCTTTTTAGGTAGAAATTATTCAGCACAAGAGGCATATGAAATGGGAATGGTAAATGCCGTTATTCCTCATGAAGAATTGGAGAGCACTGCCTTTAAATGGGCTCAGGAAATTTTAGAAAAATCACCGACATCTATAAAAATGCTGAAATTTGCTATGAATTTAACTGATGATGGTATGGTTGGTCAGCAAGTTTTTGCTGGTGAAGCTACTCGTTTAGCATATATGACGGATGAAGCCAAGGAAGGAAGAGATGCGTTTTTGGAAAAAAGAAAGCCTAATTTTCCTAAAAAATGGATACCATAAACTATTCTAATAGATTAAATTTTCAATAAGAAATAATAATCCATAATAAGGCATTAAATGAAATCACAAGTAGTAACTTTTTTAATAAATTGCCCAGATCAGAAAGGCTTGGTGGCTAAAATCACCAATTTCTTTTACCAAAAGGGATTCAATATTTTAAGTTGTCAACAATATGTAAATTCTATTGAAGATACTTATTTTATGAGAATTCGTTTAAATGCGGATGGGACTAATATTTCAAAAGGAGAATTAGAAAATAGTTTTTTAGATTTAGCTGAGCCTTTACAGTTCAATTGGTCTGTTAATTATGGTGATAAAAAACAAAATGTAGCCATTATGGTTTCTCATACAAGTCATAATTTATATGATTTGTTAGAGCGTTATAAAGAAGGTCGTTTAAATTGTAATGTTAAAATGATTATTAGTAATCACGATAAATTACGTCATATTGCAGAAATGTTTGATTTACCTTACTATTATTTACCGATTACTAAAGAAACAAAGACAAAACAAGAGACACAAGTTATTGATTTGTTAGATTCAAACAAAATTGATTTGGTAATAATGGCAAGATATATGCAAATTTTATCTTCAGATTTTATAAATACATATAAAGAAAAGATTATCAATATTCATCATTCTTTTTTGCCTGCATTTCAAGGAGCAAACCCTTATAAAAAAGCTTATGATAGGGGAGTGAAACTTATTGGAGCTACCGCTCATTATGCAACTGAAGATTTGGATGAAGGCCCTATTATTGAGCAAGATGTAAAACCTGTTACCCATGATAGTACGCCTGTAACTTTAAAACGAATTGGCGCAGATATAGAAAAGTTAGTTTTAGCAAGAGCAGTAAAATATCATTTAAATAATCAAATTATCGTTTCAGGAAACAGAGCAATAGTTTTTCCAGAAACCGGAGAGTAGATTTTATGAAAATTATTTGTATTGGGCGCAATTACGCGAAGCATATTGAGGAGTTAGAAAATGAAAAACCAGAGAATCCTATTATTTTTTTAAAACCAGATTCTTCAATTTTACCCAAGAATAACCCATTTTTTATTCCACCTTTTTCTAATGATGTGCATTATGAAGTTGAGGTTTTGATAAAAATAAACAAAGTAGGTAAGCATATTGATACAAAGTTTGCACATAAATATTATGATGAAATTGGCTTAGGAATCGATTTTACTGCAAGAGATATTCAGGCAAAATGTAAAGAAAAAGGATTGCCTTGGGAAAAAGCAAAGGCTTTTGATGGAAGTGCAATTATTGGCGAATTTTATACCAAAGAAGAGTTTGATTTAGAGAACTTACAATTTCAATTGTATAAAAATGATGAATTAGTTCAAGATGGTAATACTGCAAGTATGCTTTGGAAAATTGATGAATTGATTGCCTACGTTTCACAATATTTTACATTAAAAAAAGGAGATATTATTTTTACAGGCACACCTCAAGGTGTTGGTAAGGTTCAAGAAAATGATGTTTTACACGGTATTTTAAAAGATAAAAAGTCTTTTAGTATAAGAGTTAAGTAAGATTATTTTAATTTAAACCATGCTATAGCATCGTCAATTCCGTTTTCTATAGGGTTTTGAATATGATTTAAATTTTCTATCGCTTTTTTATTCGAATAGAAATTCGAAATACATAATGTTTTTAAATTTGTTGCAGAAACATCTGTTTTTATACCAAAAAGTCTAATAAAACTTCCTAAATATCCCACGGTAATTAATACTGTTTTTGGAATTTTTACAAACTTACTCTTTTGATTCAACCCTTTATTTACTTTTTTGTAAAACTGTTTATAACTTAAATTTTCACCAGATAATAAATAAGATTCACCATGTTTTCCGTGATTTATTGCTTTTGTGATGGTTTGTGCAGCATCTTTTACGTTGATAAAACTTTTTCCTCCAGGAGGATAAAAGATAACTTTCTTTTTATAGGCAGATAAAACAATACGTCCAGAGCTTGGTTTTGTATCATATTTACCAATCATGAATGTTGGGTTCACATTAACAACTTTAGTGCTTTGGGTTGTATTTGCTAGTTTAAAAACTTCATTTTGAGCTTCTAATTTACTTAATGCATATAATGATTTATCAAATGGAGCTTTTATTGATTTACTCTCATCACCTAAATTATCTAAACTTCCATAGCCAAAAGCATTTGCAGAGCTCACGTTTATAAAAGTTTCAATATTATTTTCAATAGATTTACTTAATAAAACTTTAGAAGCATCAACATTAATTGATTTGTAAACCGAATAATCTTTAATGTTTTGGTCTGTTATTGCTGCTATATGAATAACAATTTGTGATTTTTTTATAGCATCTATATATGTATCTGGTTCAGTGATGTCTCCCGTTATAATTTTTAAGTTATCATTTTCAGTTAAAGGAAATTTACTCTTATCTCTTAGTATCCCAATAACGTTATAACTATTAATTAATAAATCTTCAATAACATTTATTCCTAATAAACCACTTGCACCGGTTACAAAAACAGTTTTATTTTGTTGCATCAATTTCTTTTTTAACAGCTTTACTTAGTATTTTTATTTTAGTTCCTAAAGGCAAAAGAGCTAAGATTATTCGGCTGAATTTATTTAATTTACCAACAATAATTCTGGTTTTTCCAGCGAATAACTTGTTTAATGAAATTCGTGCAACATCTTCTAATTCAATAACTCCGGCATTAACAAACTTACTTTGTTCTTCGATTCTTTGGGATACATCAGGGTTTGTTTTCATTGGTCCAGGATATACAACAGATACTGTAACATTTTTTGATTTTAATTCTTCATGAAGTCCTAAAGAGAAAAAATCAATAAATTTTTTTGAGGCTGGGTATACTGTTTTATAACCAATAGGACTAAATGCGGCCATACTAGAAATATTTAAAATATAGCTTTTTGGTTGTTGGGTGAGATTAGGAATCAATAATTTAGTAATCAAAGAAGTTGCTCTAATATTCAATAGAATTATATTATCAATATAATCTTCACTGGCATCATTTATATATTTTGAACCACCACAACCAGCATTATTTATTAAAACTTCAATAGGAAATGTATTAGCCCATTTTATTAGACTTAAAATATTTTCTTTTTTTGTCAAATCTGTTTCAAAGAATTCAACATTTACATTTAAATCCTTTATTTCAGAAGCTAGAATATTTAGATTCTCGTTAGGTAAAGCAACCAATAAAATATTATAATTTCTTTTTGCTAAATCTAAAGCCAAAAATTTGCCTAAACCTTGGCTAGCTCCAGTTATTAGAGCATAATTTAAATCGTTCCCCATGTTACTATTAATTGTGCTCAAAAGTAAACAATAATTTTAATTATTCTTTTTTAAATCATTAAAGGTTTACTTAGAATGACTTAGTAGCCAATCATAAATGTCTTGGCCTCCATAAACTCTTCTCCAAGTTTCCACATGATCAGAATCTTGATGCATTGTAAATCTTACATTGTGATGATTCATTTCTTTTAGTGTGTTTAAGCCTACATAAAAATATTCAGCAGGTACTGCCTTATCTCTGCCTCCGGCTATAGCCCAAATTGGTATTTTTTTATCAGCAATAGGTTTCATTAGCTCAGGAAATCCATAGCCAACAACCGGATTTATAGCAGCAAATTTATCTGGATATTTACTGGCAGTTTGCCAGGTGCCATAACCTCCAAAGCTTAAACCAGACAAATACACTTTTTTGTCATCAGACTTGTAATTTTTTAAAGTACTATCTATCATCTTAATTAAATCTTCATGAACATTGTTCCAACCATATTTATTAACATAATTAATTGACGCCTTAGAAATAGAATCATTCACAAAGCTAGTTAGTTTATCTTCTGTAAACCTTGGTTTAGGTCTTTTTGGTACACCTTTGTTTAATCGTTTTGGTATCGATTTAGGAGATCTATTATCAATATAGCTAATGCCTTTTTTATTGATATCAAACATATGTAATTGTGGAGAAATTATAATAAAAGGTAAATCTCTTTTTTGAATCCACGCCTCATATAAAGGGCCATGTATTTGTACATAATCTAATTCACTCTTCCCATTTCCGCGTTCGCCATTACCATGTAAAAACATTAAAATAGGCCATTTTTTGGCTGATTCTTCGTAACCTTTAGGCAAGTATAAAAAATATTCTCGTTCAGAATTATCTAAAGTACTTATGTAAGATTTGCGTAATAATTGTTCGTCAGATTTTTCGTTTGATGGCATGCAAGAGCTCATTACAATTAAAATTATTAAAGTTGAACGGATTACTATCTTCATTTTTAAGTTATTTCTCTCCAAATTTAATGAAATATTGAAACTTGTACTTATTTTTGTGCAATAAAAAAGTATTATGAAAGCAGAAATCATAACGATAGGAGACGAAATTCTAATCGGACAAATTGTAGATACAAATTCTCAATGGATAGGAACTGAGTTGAATAAAATAGGAGTTTCTGTTTATCAGATTTCGTCTATTCAAGACAATAAACAACATATTTTAAATGCACTTAAGGAAGCTCAAAGTAGAGCAGACATTATAATTATTACAGGTGGTTTAGGGCCAACAAAAGATGATATCACTAAATATACCATTGCAGAATATTTTAGTGATACGCTAACTTTAAATGAAAATGTTGTAAATCACATTCAAAAGTTATTTACAAAATATAAAATTCCTTTTGGCGAGTTAAATCGTTTGCAAGGAATGATACCTTCAAAGGCAACTGTTTTAGAGAATGCATATGGTACAGCACCAGGCATGTGGTTTTTTGAAAATGAAACTATTTTTGTGTCACTTCCAGGAGTGCCCAATGAAATGAAGGGTTTAATGCAGTTTGAAGTTTTACCTAGAATTCAAAAACAATTTAAATTACCATTCATAATTCATAAAACAATAATGACTTACGGAATGGGTGAAAGTTCTTTAGCTGAGAGAATTGAAGATTTTGAGAATAATTTACCTGAATTTATAAAACTCGCTTATTTACCAAATTATGGTAAAGTTCGTTTGCGTTTATCCGCCAAAGGTGACAACAAAAAAATATTAGAAGACACACTTCAAGAAAAGATTGAGGATTTGTATAAAATTATTCCTGAAATTATTACAGGAATAGATGATGGAGGAAAAATAGAGCAAACCATTGGAGCCTTATTAAAGCAAAAAGGTAAAACAATTGCTACAGCAGAAAGTTTAACAGGTGGTAAAATAGCATCAACTTTAGTTTCTGTTCCAGGTTCTTCTGCTTATTACAAGGGTAGTTTTGTAACATATTCAGCAGAAACTAAAATTAATGTATTAAACGTTTCTAAAGTAACGATTGATTTACACTCTGCAGTAAGTAAGGAAGTAGCTTTAGAAATGGCAAGAGGGGCAAAACAAAAATTACAAACAAATTATGCAATTGCTGTAACAGGAAATGCTGGCCCAACAAAAGACTCTAATAATAAAGAGGTTGGTTCGGTGTGTATTGCTATAGTTACAGATGAAAAAGAACTTGTAGAAGAATTTAATTTTGGTAAACCAAGAGGCAGAGTAATAGATAAAACTGTAAACAAATCTTTAGAAATGCTACAAAAAGAAATCTTAAAATAATTACTAAAATTATTTTGTACAGCATTATAAATATTTGTAGATTTGCACCTCGTTTAGAGATAACACTATAAATACTGTCAAGAAGATGTCTAGAGTTTGTGAATTAACAGGTAAAAAAGCAATGGTTGGGAACAATGTTTCTCACGCTTTGAATAGAACAAAAAGAAAGTTTGACGCTAATTTAATGACAAAGCGTTTTTACATTCCAGAAGAAGATAAATGGATTACTTTAAAAGTATCTGCATCAGCTTTAAAAAATATTAACAAGAAAGGAATTTCTGCAGTTATTAAAGAAGCAAGAGCAAAAGGATTTTTAACTAAATAAGAGCTCAAGCTTATAAAATTATACAGAGATGGCAAAAAAAGGAAACAGAGTTCAAGTAATTTTAGAATGCACAGAGCATAAAGCCTCTGGTCAAGCAGGAACTTCTAGATACATTACAACTAAGAACAAGAAAAACAGTCCAGATAGAATGGAAATTAAAAAATTCAATCCTATTTTAAAGAAAATGACTGTTCACAAAGAAATTAAATAATAAAACTATCTAGAACTCAGAATAGAGCACATAGATTTAAAACATTTAGACAATGGCAAAAAAATCAGTAGCATCGTTACAAACAGGATCAAAAAGATTAAGCAAAGCTATAAAAATGGTAAAGTCCCCAAAAACAGGAGCTTACATGTTTGTAGAAGCAATTATGGATCCTTCTAAAGTAAATGACTTTTTAGCAAAAAAGTAATTACTCTACTTATTATACATAAAAGCTACTTTCTTTTTAGACAGTAGCTTTTTTTTATGCCTTATATTTATGTATTTTTGGGGCGTTACCTAAAAAGGTCGGGCTTTTCGCACTCGCTTTTTTTAAAATAAAAAAAGAGCTCAAACAAATGCTACAATCCCTAACGCAACTTGTTTGCAAACGGAATTGAGAATGAACTAAATTGGTAATTATTTAGTTTGGTATCATTTAAAACAAGTAAAAAAACAAATAATAACTAATAACTCGAAAAATGAGTTTTTTTAAAAATATATTTTCAAAAGAAAAAAAGGAAACCTTAGACAAAGGTTTAGAAAAATCTAAAGAAAGTTTCTTTGGTAAATTGTCTAAAGCAGTAGCTGGAAAATCAAAAGTAGATGATGATGTTTTAGATAATTTAGAAGAAGTTTTAGTTGCATCAGACGTTGGTGTAAATACCACATTAAAAGTTATTGACAGAATAGAGAAGCGTGTAGCAAAAGATAAATATGTTGGCACAGACGAACTAAATAAAATTCTAAGAGAAGAAATTGCAGGTTTGTTATCAGAAACCAACATTGGTAATGAAACTGAATTTTCAATACCAGAAATACCTTTAAAAGACGGTAAAAAAATGCCTTATGTTTTAATGGTGGTAGGTGTAAACGGAGTAGGAAAAACAACAACTATTGGTAAATTGGCAAGTCAATTTAAAAAACAAGGGTTAAAAGTTGTTTTAGGAGCAGCAGATACTTTTAGAGCGGCAGCCATAGATCAATTGCAAGTTTGGGCAGATAGAACAGATGTGCCAATAATTCGTCAAGAAATGGGTTCTGACCCTGCTTCTGTTGCCTTTGACGCATTAACATCCGCAGTTACTCAGAATGCAGATGTTGTAATTATAGATACTGCAGGGCGTTTGCATAACAAAGTAAATTTAATGAATGAATTGACTAAAATAAAACGCGTAATGCAAAAAGTGGTAGATGATTCCCCACATGATGTTTTATTAGTTTTAGACGGTTCTACAGGTCAAAATGCGTTTGAGCAGGCCAAACAATTTACCAAAGCTACAGAAGTAACATCACTAGCAGTTACAAAATTGGATGGTACAGCAAAAGGTGGTGTGGTCATTGGTATTTCTGATCAATTTCAAATTCCAGTAAAATTTATTGGAGTAGGAGAAGGTATAGATGATTTGCAAGTTTTTAATAAAACCGAATTTGTAGATTCTTTTTTTAAGTAAAAAGACTGCACTTATAAAAAACTAAAACTCCTTTTCTAGAACTAGATTAGGAGTTTTTTTATTCTCAAAAAATTTCTTCATTTCTGTCAGAATCTTTTGCATTTTTATTCAAACTTATTTTTTTTATATTTAATCTATTATATTTAGATAGATAATTTTAATAAAATGAAGAATATACTTTTTGCAGTGATTGCTTTTTTGTTTTTTTATTCGTGTAAAGAAAAACAATCAAACATTATTTTTAAAAAATATGATGAAACTGAGGCTTTATTAAAGCAACAAAATCATAAAAGTACAAGAATGCAGTTCAAGCTTTTTCAATCTAAAATATTAGATATGAATTCTGTTTTTGAACCTTTGCAAGAGGATTTAGCTTATTTCTCAGAGGAAAATTATCAATCTTTAAAACCTTATATATTAGAGCAAAATATACCAACTCTTCAACAAAATATAAAAGATGGAAAATTGTCTTATGAAAAACTAACACTCTTTTATTTGTATAGAATTAGAAAATTTGAAAGTGATTCAACATTATCCTTAAATGCTATAATCGCATTGAATTCGGAGGCTATTAAAGAAGCAAGATTAAGAGATATTAATCAAAAAGAAGTTTCTAATTACTCTATGTACGGAATGCCAGTTTTATTAAAAGACAATATAAATACTGAAAAAATGCCAACCACTGCAGGGGCAATTGTACTGCAAAGAAATTTTACCAAAAATGATGCTTTTATTGTTGAGAAACTGAAAGAAAATGGAGCTATTATTTTAGGAAAGGTTAATTTAAGTGAATGGGCATATTTTTTCTGTGCGGGTTGTCCTTTGGGGTATTCTGCAATTGGAGGCCAAACTTTAAATCCTTACGGAAGAGGAGAATTTGAAACTGGGGGAAGTTCAGCTGGAAGTGGAGTTGCTGTTGCGGCAAATTTTGCAGTTGCTGCAGTAGGCACAGAAACTTCTGGTTCTATAACTTCCCCTTCAAGTCAAAATTCGGTTGTAGGCTTAAAACCAACAATCGGAGTATTAAGTAGAACAGGTATTGTGCCAATTTCAAGCACATTAGATACTCCAGGACCAATGACAAAAAATGTTATTGACAATGCCATTTTTATGAATGCAATGCGTGGATTTGATAAAAAAGATGACGCATCTAAAAATCTTAATGAAGATTATTATAAAGACGGATTTAGTAAGGATATAAAAAATAAGAGAATTGGTGTTTTAAAAAGTCTAATGTCAGATTCGATTTATGTTCGCGCAGTAAATAAATTAAAAGAAGCTAATGCAGAAATTATTGAAGTTACACCGCCAAACATTTCTTTTAATGGGTTTATTTCTTTGTTAAATATAGATATGAAGCACGATTTGCCCAAGTATCTAATTAATGACGCAAATCCATCAATACTAATTAAAAATATAAAAAATATTATCGATTTTAATAAAAAAGACTCTTTGTTAAGAGCGCCTTATGGTCAGCAATTATTTGAGGGAATTTTAAAAGATTCAACTACTTTAGAAGCGTTAGAGTTTGTGAAAAATAATTTAAATAAAGAAGGGAATAGGTTTTTAAAAGCTTTAAAAGATGATAATTTAGATGCTATACTTTCTATAAACAACTATCATTCTGGTGTTGCAGCAGTTTCTTTTCATCCCACTTTAACAGTTCCTATGGGGTATAAAGCTTCTGGAGAACCTGTTAGTTTAACTTTTATAGGTTCTCCATTTTCTGAAAGAAAATTATTAGAACTTGGTTATGCTTTTGAACAATTAACCAAGGCTAGGAAGATTCCTGAAAACTATAAATAGAAAGTGAATAGTTCAATTTAAATCAACTATTTTTGCAAAAGTTAAAAATTAGTTATTATGCGTACAAAAACCATTAAGAAGAATAAAATAAACGTTGTTACTTTAGGGTGTTCTAAAAACATTTATGATAGTGAAGTTTTAATGGGGCAGTTAAAAGCCAATGGTAAAAATGTAGTACATGAAGACCCAGAAGACGATGGAAATATTGTAGTTATAAACACTTGCGGATTTATTGGTAAAGCAAAAGAAGAAAGTGTTGATACTATTTTACATTATGCTAAAAGAAAAGAAGCGGGTGAGATTGATAAAGTTTTTGTTTCAGGTTGTTTAAGCGAACGTTACAAACCAGATTTAGAATCAGAAATTCCGAATGTAGATCAGTATTTTGGAACACATGATTTACCAAATTTATTGAAAGTTCTAGAAGCAGATTATAAACACGAATTAATTGGAGAGCGTTTAACAACTACCCCAAAACATTATGCATATTTAAAAATAGCTGAGGGTTGTGATAGGCCTTGTTCTTTTTGTGCAATACCTTTAATGCGAGGTAAACATAGATCTACACCAATAGAAGAGATTGTTATAGAAGCTTCAAAATTAGCCCAAAAAGGAATTAAAGAAATAATGCTAATTGCGCAAGATTTAACTTATTATGGCTTGGATATTTATAAAAAAAGAGCCTTAGCAGAATTATTAGAAGCATTGACAAAAGTAGAAGGAATAGAATGGATAAGAATGCATTATGCTTTTCCTACAGGTTTTCCTACGGATGTTTTAGAGGTTATGAAACGCGAACCAAAAGTTTGTAATTATTTAGATATTCCTTTACAACATATCAATTCAGAGTTGTTAAAATCAATGAAAAGAGGAACTACTCATGAAAAAACTACTGCTTTAATTCATAAATTTAGAAAGGTTGTGCCAGATATGGCAATTAGAACTACGTTGATTGTAGGTTATCCAGGAGAAACAGAAGAAATGTTTCAAGAGTTAAAAGATTGGGTAGAGGAGATGCGTTTTGAGAGATTAGGTGCTTTTGAATATTCTCATGAAGAAAATACAGGTGCTTATGTTTTACAAGATGATGTTCCACAAGATGTTAAGTTTAGAAGAGTAAATGAAATTATGGAAATTCAATCTCAGATTTCTTGGGAGCTCAACCAACAAAAAATTGGAAAAACATTTAAATGTTTATTTGATAGAAAAGATGGTGAGTATTTTTATGGAAGAACCGAATCTGATTCTCCAGACGTAGACAATGATGTTTTAGTTGATGCTAGAGAACATTATGTTAAAATAGGAGAGTTTATAGATGTGAAAATTCATGAAGCAGGAGATTATGATTTATATGGAATACCAGTTAAGAGATTAGAAAAACCAAAACCTTTACATCAAAAAAAATAAGTTCATTAAAATAAAAAACCGCTCGAAAGAGCGGTTTTTTATTTTATATATCTAATTTATTTCAATTTATCAGAATTTAAAAGGAATACAGCATTTGCCAAAAATAATTTCCCATTATCCCAAAAAGATCTAAATAATGGATTATCTACCATATAAATAATACTTCCTCTGCCCATTTGTTCTTCACCGAATAATAAGGATTCAGGAATTTTTTCTACCACTTTACTTCCTGCATAACCAGATATATTTTCAGAAGTTTCATCAAAATAAGCAACATTTACACCATCTTTTAAATAGTTGTAGGAAGAACCGCCCAATTTTAGAGAGAAATAAGAATTATCATAACCAAAACCTAAAGGATGTGTATTATCTACTTTACTTTTAAAAATTGCACCGGTTATTAAATTTTGTACACTTTTACGTTCTTGATCTGCATAAGGTGTTAAGTTTGATTGATTATCTTTATCATCATCACTTTTTTTCCTCGTTAATGAAAAGCCTTTTTTATCGGCAAAAGAATTTAAGGCATTTCCAATTGCAATTAATGTGCCTCCAGAGCGCGTCCATTTTGTTAGGTTTTCCAGCGTGCTTTTATTTAAAACATCACCATAATATCCATTTGGTAAAATAATAACATCATATTTTGAAAAGTTGATTCCACTGAAATAATCAGAATCAATAATAGTTAAAGGATATTGTAATTCTGTTTCAAAAAAGTGCCAAATCTCACCAAAACTCAAAGAAGAAGTTCCTTCTCCAGAAAGTAAGGCTACTTTTTGTTTATTGATAGGTTTGACAGAATATGAGCCAAAATCTACACCTGAATCAGAAAAACCTGTTGAAACAGCTGCTAATTCACGCATATTTCTATCTGCAATTGCAACAATATTTTTATCAAAGTTAGTATCTCTGTTATCGTTTCTCAAAATTATTAACGTACCTCTTTCGTAAGAAATTCCGTTAGATGAAAATGGTTTTTCTGAAAAACGAGGAATAATGTTGTTTTTTAATAAATCACCTAAAAAAGTAGCATCATTTAAACTATTCCATTTAGAAATATATGCATAAGCAGATTTGTCAATGATATTATCAAAACTATTATTTTTACTTTTTGCAGTTGAAGGAACATTAGATTTGGACGCAATAGCCTTAAGTCCATGTGCATAAGGAATTGACCAAGCAGTAATATCGTATGTTAGAGAATCTGCTAATTTTGCAGATGGTTCAAAAAGAATATTTACCATTTTTCCTTTTGGTTGATCTGTGTGGATCACTAAATCATTAGTATTTATGTCTAGTTTTGCCTCTTTTTGTGTAGAATATACATAGCCTTTTACATTACCTTTTTTTGCTTTTTCATAAGTAATTTCATGTTTTTCTAATAACTCTTTTAAACGGTTTATTTTATCTTGATTATTATTTTTTATTACGAAGCTTTTGTAAGGTAACTTACTATTATCAAAATATTTTTTGAATTCAATATTTAATTTTTCAGAATTTTTCGATGCAATTTCTACGGTAGATAAACCAGTTGTATTGTGGTGTGTTGCTCTTGCTTTTAATGTTAAAACTTCTCCTTCATCAGTATTTATAGCCAAACCAGCTCTTCCATGACCTGCTTGTTCGTAGGTCATACCAATTGCTCCCATAAAAGTTGGGTAGGTATCTCCGTAACTCGGGTACAATAAATCGAAACTTTCTTTAGTAAAATATAACCAACCTTCTTTATCAAAATATTTGGCATGATTTTTACCAATTTGTGTTTGAAAATCGCGTTGCCAATCTGTAATGACTTCATGAAAGGGCTCTGCTGCTGGAGCAAAATAATATGGACTGTTGATACCTTGTTCGTGAAAATCTACATGAATGTGCGGCATCCACTTATTATAAATTTTAATTCGTTGCTGACTTTCAACTTGCGTTGCCCATGCCCAATCTCTATTCAAATCGAATAAATAATGATTCGGTCTTCCTCCAGGCCAAGGTTCATTATGTTCTTTTGCATCTTGCAAAACATCATAAGGCGTACTTTTTACTTGGTTATACCAATTTACGTATCTGTCTCTTCCATCAGGATTTAAACAAGGGTCTATAATCACAACTGTATTTTGTAACCAAGCTTTTTTTGTTGTAACAAGTTCATATAATGTTAACATTGAGGCTTCTGAACTTGAAGCTTCATTTCCGTGAACATTATAGCTTAGCCAAACAATTGCTTTTTTATTATTAGATTTTTCAGCAAAAATACCTGCTTGAGATAGGTTTGCCTTTCTAATATTATCTAAATTATTCATATTTTCTTCTGAAGAAATATAAGTAACGTATAATGGTCTATGCTCGTTTGTTTCACCATATTTTTCTAAACTTACGTTTGATAAAGTATTGCTCACATACTTAAAATAATCAATAATTTTGTGATGCCTAGTAAAACGTGAGCCAATTTCATAACCTAAAAATTCTTCAGGAGATTTTATTTCTTGCCCTAAAAGAGAGTAAAAAGAGCAGAAGGTGATTAGTAAAAATAATTTTATTTTCATAAATAATGATTTGAATTTGATCAAAAATAAGGAATAAAACCTATCTGTTAAAGCAGATAAAATTAAATTGCGTTAAAAATTTGTTAGTTTAATTTCTGAAGTTATTCAGAAATTAAAATAGTTGTATTTTTAGCAAAATTTAATTCTTATTTATGAATTCGATATCAGATTCTGATTGTTGTAAAAAATGTGTGGCTATTTTATGAAAGTAACACAAATTCCATTTCAAAAAACAGGTTTTTTCTCTAAAACAATGTTAGATTATTTAGATAAAAACGAAAAAATAGCTCCGTTTTACAACAACTTTTCTGATTTAGAGGGTTTTAAAAGTCAAATATTCGAAAAGCAGCAATCATTTGAATTAAAGACCCGAAAAGTATTGGTTGAAGCGCTTGAAAATCAATATCAAACTTTTGAAATTTCAGAAAAAACGAAACAAAATATTGAACTTTTAAATCAAGAAAATACATTTACGGTTACTACAGGTCATCAGCTAAACTTATTTACAGGACCGCTGTATTTTTTGTATAAAATTATTACAACTATTAATTTAACAAAACAACTACAAGAGAAGTTTACAGAGAAAAATTTTGTACCAGTGTTTTCTTGTATTGGTAAATAAGGCGTAATACCTCTGAATGTTGTATCAATAAGGCGATGGGTTACTGGACAAACCCAGCTTGTAGTTGGTAATGAAAATGTCAAAGAGTTTAAGTTCAATGCATATCCAGACTCAAAAGGTTCGAGAATATGAAATCTAACAAGATCATGCCAAGCAGAGCTCAACCAGAAATTGATTTTATCTTTGTCGATTGGGTTAGCACGATTTAAATTTATTCCAAGCTCTAGAAGTTTGACAAGCCTATGCGGAATCCCACCTGTAGCTTTAACTTGAGGCCATTTTTTTACAAGGGGACTTTCAACGATTTCACTATTTGGTGGAAATAGTATTTTTGAAACGAATTTAGCCCCCATCCAGTGACGTATTCTGTGATCAAATCTAATATAAGTGCCATCTCTAATAAAAAAATCTAAAGCGACTTTTAGAAAATCATGCCAATCATCAATAGACAGGTTTACCAGCGTTAGGTTATCGAGACTTAATGATTTAACCTTAGTGTCTAACCAGTATTTAGGGGGAGAAACAACCTTATCTAACCCAACATAACTCACTTTTATTAGACCAAGCGTTTCGGTACTATTTTGATACTTTGGCCGGCGGGAATATTCTCTTGCGAGAAGCAGTCTAGCCATCGTAACGCCAGCCTCGTGACCACTAAACAGCTCAGGATTGGTGTATTTGTTGTAATCAAGCATATGCTGAGAAACTGCTTTAAAGGTTGCTAATTCACTCACCATATCATCCCAAACCATCACACAGGTTTTGGTTCCAACCATTTTGCCATTTTGCATGCCTTGCGCTTGTTCCAGATATTTCTTTGCTTCTTGAGGTAGAATATTTTTCAGGCTTTCATAAGCTTCCATAAGTTGTTCATAGCTTATTTCTGGAGA
>CAJWAC010000028.1 GCA_913020555.1 uncultured Polaribacter sp.
GAAAAAAGCAAAATCAGATTTAGCGGGTTATGAATTTGAAGAAAAATATGACAAGAACAGAGAAAAAGCATTTATAAATCAATTACTGACACATAAAATTAAGGTATATAAAAAAGGAGATACATATACTGTTCCATTGAAACAACCTCAGCATAGAATGGTACAAACAATGTTTGAAACCTATAACCAATATAGAGATAGTGTTTTTTATGATGCCTCAGCTTGGAGTGTGGCTAATTTTTACAATATTAAATACAAAGGAGTAAAATCTGTGAAGTTGGGCGATGAAATTACAACTACAAAAAATATGGCAAATCCTGTAGAAGTTGCAAAAGCTGAATATGCGTATATTTTGAATTGGGATGATTATAATACACCAGCTGCTTTATATTTTTTACAATCTAAAGGTTTAAAAGTTGCAAGTGCTTTTAAGCCATTCTCTATTAATACATCAGAAGGAGAAAAGTATTTTAATTATGGCAGTTTATTAATTCCTGTGAGTAAACAGAAATTTAAAAGTGATGCTATTTTTAAGATTATTGCAACTGCGCAAAAGAAGTTTAATATTCCTGTTTTTGCAACAAACAGTGGTTTTAGTTTAAAAGGAATAGATTTGGGTAGTAACAATTTTAGAGTTTTAGAAAAATCAAGACCTGCACTTTTAATTGGAGAGGGCGTAAATTCTTATGAGGCTGGTGAAGTTTGGCACTTATTAGATACTCGTATTCATATGCCCATCACCAAAATTAGAATGACTAATTTTAGGAGAGCAAATTTAGATAAGTACAATACACTGGTTATGGTTTCTGGAAGTTATAGAGAACTTGATTCGGTTCAAATTCAGAAATTAAAAAATTGGACAGCCAAAGGGAATACTTTAATTACTATTGCAGGGGCTTCTAAATGGACTATAGATAAAAAGTTAGTTCAAGAAAATTTAACCAAGAGACTAAAAGAAAAGGATAAAAAAGAGGTAAAAAGAATGCCTTATGTAGATGCATCAGAAAATTCGGGTAAAGAAAGAATTGGGGGTGCAATTTTTGAGGTGCAATTGGATGTAACACATCCTTTAGGCTTTGGATATAGGTATGCTGAATTGCCTGTTTACAAAAATAATAAGGTGTTTTTAGCACCAAGTAAAAGTGCTTATGCAACAGTTGCCAAGTATTCAGAAAACCCACATATTGACGGCTTTGTATCTAAAGATAATTTGGAAAACTTTATCAAACCTTCAGCATCATTGCTTGTGAGTCCAATAGGTAGCGGAAGAGTAGTGCTATTTGCGGATAATCCAAATTTTAGAGGAGCTTGGTATGGAACAAATAAGTTATTTTTGAATGCCTTGTTTTTAGGAAGTGAAATTCGAGTACCTAGGTAAGTAATACATATTGAATATCATCTTGAGCGCAGTCCAAAGATCTTTGTTTAATTTTTCAATTTTACTCAAGATGATATTGGTGTTATTTTAAATGTTTATTAAAAAAAGCAATGGTTCTTTTCCAAGACAAATCTGCTGCAGTTTTATCAAACCTTGGAGTAGTATTATTGTGAAATCCGTGATTTGCATTTTCATAAAAGTGAGCTGTATGCTCAATATTATTGGCTTTTAAAACTTTTTCATAGGCTGGCCAACCCGCATTTACTCTTTTATCTAATTCCCCATATTGTAATAATAAAGGAGCTTTTACAAGGGCAGCTTGTTCATCATTTGGTTGTCTTCCATAATATGGCACTGCAGCTCCTATATCCTTAACTTGAACTGCCATCATATTAGAAATCCATCCTCCGAAACAAAAACCAACTACGCCAACTTTACCGGAGCATTTTTCATGATTTTTCAGGTAATTGAAAGCAGCGATAAAATCTTCTAACATTTTTAAACGATCTCTTTTCCTTTGCATGGTTCTTCCTTCGTCATCATTTCCTGGATATCCACCTAATGGGCTCAGAGCATCTGGAGCTAAAGTTATAAAACCCTCTAAAGCTGCAATTCTCCCTACATCTTTAATGTATGGATTTAATCCTCTGTTTTCGTGAACCACAACAATTCCTGGAATTTTTCCTTTTTTGTCTTTTGGTATAGATATTAAACCATCAATTTTTAATCCTCCTTTTGGAGAGTTATAGGTTATCATTTTTGATTCTAATCTTGGGTCATCTTCTTTTATAATTATAGAATCTATATAATTGGGCGATATAAAACTTAATAAAGCAGGTAAAGTAATTGCGCCAACAGCAAATAAAGAAAGTTTTTCTAAAAATTGTTTTCTTGTTAATTTATTGTGAGCGTAATCATCGTATAAATCAAAAACTTCTTGGCTGATATCTTCTTTTTTTAGTTGGTTCATTTTATTGAATTTTATAAGTAGTTATAATTGCAACTAAGTTAAATAAAAAATCATAAAAAAATAGGACCAATTATATCAGGCAAATTTGTGCTAAAGGCAGGTTAATACTAAAATTAAGAGAATGTTTTATAGGATTACAGAAAATAAATAAAAGCAATTGAATAAACAATTGCTTTTATTTATTTAGTGATTATGTGTTTTTAAGAATTTAATTGCGAATACCAGAGCAATAGCTCTCAATATTAATTACAAACTTTACAATCTTCTTTGTCTTTAATTTCACCAACTAAATTGCCTTTATCATTAATTGTAAAGCCACAGCAATCCATAAAACCTTGAGCTATTAATTTTCTTGCTCTCTGAATTTGAGATTTTGTAGTAGATAATGTTTGTTTAAGCTCGTTTGCAACTTCTTGTTGTTTTAACCCCTTAATATCAGATAAGAAAAGTGGCGTTCTGTATTTTTTTGGTAAGTTTTTTAAAATGCCTTTTAGGCAATCTTCTTCTGTATGCTGACTTTTACGAATTTCTTCTTTTGATTCAAAATCAGCAATTTCATAAGTCTTGTTGTTTGATTTCCAGTGATCTAAAATAGAATTTTGAGCAATTCTAAAACACCAAGATTTTAGCTTTGTAATGTCTTTTAATGTATCTAATTTAGTATGGATTTTAATAAAAGTATCCTGTAAAATATCATCAGCAAAAGCAGTGTTTTTTACTTTGCTGATGATAAATTTTTTCAGTTCTTCTGAATATGAAGTCCAAACTTGTTTAGTGGTCATTTTTAACAGCTACAATTTTTACAGGTACAATTTGTGCATTCGCAATTTTTACAATCTCCATTTTTACATCCTTCGCAATTACAAGTGCAATCAATTTTATAAGTTTTCATCTTTTATGTTTTAAAGTTCATATAGAAGACAATTAAAATTTAAAAAAGATGCAAAAAAAGATGATTTTATTTTGATCTTGAACCTACAAAGTGATCTGACTTTAGTTTAAATAAAACATTAAAAGTAGTTAAGCTTCCATAAATCCTAGTAATGTACTGCTGTAAATCAACTTTATCTTGATCATTCAATATTTTATTAGAATTAATTTTTTGTTCCATTACACGAACTTTATCTCTAACCATTACAATCTTATGAAAAAAAGTATCAATAGGAATCTCTTTATCGGCCAAATTGGCATCAGCAGATCTTAAAATTAAAGTTCCCTTTTTCCACCTATCCGCAATAGGTGAAATTTCTGTAACATCAGACCATTTTTGAAGTAAGTTTTTTAAAGACTTTTCCACTTCATAAAAACTTATAGTATCCACTTCATCCTCTACGGCTTCAATAATAGTAAACTCACTATCAATTTCAATGGTTTCTAATCCGTTTTCTATAAAAGTAACCCAATAATGTTTACTGGTAACATTGGTGACAACTCCAACACCAAATACTGAGTGGTTTATTCTTGATCCAATTCCTAATAATTTCATTTGCAGTTATTTTATGTAAGTTTATTTAAGTGTTCAAACATTTTTTAATTAACACTTATTAGATTGATATCAAAAATAATTACATCTCCGGGTTTAATTTGTCCTGATCCACTATTGCCGTAACCCAATCTTGATGGTAATATAAATGTACCTGAACCACCTGTTCTTAACAAGCGTACAGCTTCTCCAAAACCAGGCACAACACCACCAACATTAAAAGTAGCTTCTGAAGATTCATCAAAAGTAGTTCCATCTAAAAGATACCCCTTATAGCCTAAAGTAACATTAGAGTTAAAGGTTGGAGATATACCACTACCAGAAGAGGTGATTTTATAATATAATCCAGTGCTAGTTTTGTTAAAACTTAAATTATTATCATTGAGGTAGTTTTGAATATCGGTTTCATTTTGTTCCGTATAGTCTGTTATCTCGTCATCTGAACAAGAAGATAAACTTAATGCAAAAACAAAAAGTAAAAGTATTTTTTTCATGAGGATTGTAAAGTTTTTACAAAGATAATTAATGTTATTTTATTTTCTAGGATTATTAGAGAGCGCAAAATGATAGTAATTTGAAAGTTAAGTAAAGTTAGCTTTTACAATATCGATATAAAATAAAAATCCACACTTTTTGTGTGGATTTTTATTTTGTCTGTGTCTGACTTGTCTTACATATTTCTTCTGTATTGTCCTCCAACTTTAAATAGAGCTTCAGTTATTTGACCTAGAGAGCAAACTTTGGTAGCTTCCATTAATTTGTCAAATAGATTCTCATTTTGAATTGCAGCTTCTTTTAAAATTGCAATTTGATTTTCAACTTTAGTGGGGTTTGCTTTATTTAATAATTCCTTTGTTTTAATTTGATACTGTTTTTCTTCTTCAGTAGCCCTAATTACTTCAGCAGGTTGAACAGTTGGTGAGCCTTTTGAACTCAAGAAAGTATTAACACCAATAATTGGAAATTCGCCAGTGTGTTTCAAAGTTTCGTAGTACAAACTTTCTTCTTGTATTTTAGATCGTTGATACATGGTTTCCATAGCTCCTAAAACTCCACCTCTTTCTGTAATTCTATCAAACTCATCTAAAACTGCAGCTTCAACTAAATCCGTTAATTCTTCAATAATAAAAGAACCTTGTATTGGGTTTTCATTCTTGGCTAACCCTAATTCTTTATTGATGATTAATTGAATGGCCATTGCTCGTCTAACAGATTCTTCTGTAGGTGTTGTTATGGCTTCATCGTAAGCGTTGGTGTGTAAAGAATTACAGTTGTCATAAATTGCATATAAAGCTTGTAGTGTAGTTCTTATATCATTGAAATCAATTTCTTGTGCGTGCAGAGAACGACCAGAAGTCTGAATATGATATTTTAGCATTTGTGCTCTAGAATTGGCGCCATATTTTAATTTTAATGCTTTAGACCATATTTTACGAGCAACCCTTCCAATTACAGAATATTCTGGATCTATTCCATTTGAGAAAAAGAAAGATAAGTTTGGGCCAAACTTATTAATATCCATTCCCCTAGATAAATAGTATTCTACATAAGTAAAACCGTTAGCTAGCGTTAACCCTAATTGTGTAATTGGGTTTGCACCAGCCTCTGCAATATGATACCCAGAAATTGATACCGAATAGAAATTTCTTACTTGTTTTTCAATAAAATATTCTTGAACGTCACCCATTAAACGTAAGGCAAATTCAGTTGAAAAAATACAAGTATTTTGTGCTTGGTCTTCTTTTAAAATATCTGCTTGTACAGTACCTCTAACTTGTGCTAAAGTTTCTTTTTTAATTTGTTGATAAACATCTTTTGGTAAAACTAAATCACCAGTTAAACCTAAGAGCATTAAACCTAAACCATCATTACCTTCCGGTAAATCTCCTTGATATTTTGGTCTTTCTAAATTGTTATCATCATAAACTTCTCTGAATTTAGCTTCCACTAAATTTTCTAGTTGATGTTCACTAATATACTTCTCACAATTCTGATCGATAGCAGCATTCATAAAAAAACCTAATAACATTGGTGCTGGACCATTTATAGTCATCGAAACTGAGGTCATTGCATGACTTAGATCAAAACCAGAATACAATTTTTTAGCATCATCTAGGCAGCAAATAGATACACCTGCATTACCAATTTTGCCATAAATATCTGGTCTGTGACCAGGATCGTTACCATATAAAGTTACGGAATCAAAAGCTGTAGATAGCCTTTTCGCTAGCATTCCTAAACTCACATAATGAAATCTTCTGTTGGTTCTTTCTGGTCCGCCTTCACCCGCAAACATTCTTGTTGGGTCTTCGCCAGTTCTTTTAAATGGATACAAGCCTGATGTGTACGGGAATTCTCCAGGAACATTTTCTTGTAAATTCCAATGTAATAAATCTCCCCAAGCTTTGTATTTTGGTAAAGCCACTTTTGGAATATCAGAATGCGAAAGTGACTTAGTGTGGGTTTCAATATTTATTTCTTTATCTCGAACTTTAAAAGTATAAATAGGATTTTTATATTTCTGAATCTTTTCCTCCCAATTTAAAATGATTTTCCAGTTATGAGGATCAAGATTTAATTTTACTTTATCAAATTGAGCAATTAAAAGCTTTATAAAATCTGCATCCTCTTCTTTTGATCTTTCTAAAATTTCTTCTTCATCCAATCCTGTTTTAATGATTGAAATGTTAGATTCTAAAATAGATTCTAAAGTTTGATGAATTCCGTATAATTTTTGAGCAACTATAACTTGTGCATTTGCTTTTTTATCGTAAGCTCTATTATTTTCTGCAATCTCAGAAAGATAGCGCACTCTACTTGGAGGAATTACAAATATCTTTTCAGACATTTCTTTGGTAATCTCCATTTTAGAAACCAAATCAGTATTTGTTTTTTCAACCAATTTATCCATAATCGCTTTGTAAAGCGAATTCATTCCTGGGTCATTAAATTGAGAAGCAATTGTGCCAAAAACAGGCATATCATCCATGTGAATATGCCATAAATTATTATTGCGCATGTATTGTTTTTTCACATCTCTAATAGCATCTAGAGCACCTCTTTTGTCAAATTTATTTATGGCAACTAAATCTGCAAAGTCCAACATATCAATTTTTTCTAATTGAGTAGCTGCACCAAATTCTGGAGTCATGACATATAATGAAGTGTCAGAATGTTCTATAATTTCTGTATCAGATTGTCCAATACCAGAAGTTTCTAAAATGATTAAATCAAATTCTGCAGCTTTTAAAACTTGTACAGCTTCGTTTACATATTTTGATAATGCTAAATTAGATTGACGTGTTGCTAAAGAACGCATATAAACACGATTATTGTTTATGGCATTCATTCTAATTCTATCTCCTAAAAGAGCTCCTCCAGTTTTTCTTTTAGAAGGATCTACAGAAATTAAACCAATAGTTTTTTCTGGAAAATCAATCAAAAATCTACGAACTAATTCATCTACTAAAGAAGATTTACCAGCACCACCTGTACCTGTAATTCCTAAAACAGGAGTTTTAGAACTTTTATTCTTATCATGTATTTTATTTAATGTTGCTTTTGCGACATCTGGAAAGTTTTCTGCAGATGAAATTACTCTTGCAATATTTCCAATTTTTTTGTTGGCTAAATCGTCAATCTTTACATTTAATTTATCACCTATGGCAAAATCAGAAGTTTTTACCAAGTCATTAATCATTCCTTGCAAACCAAGTTCTCTTCCATCATCTGGAGAGTAAATTCGTGTAATTCCATAATCCATTAAATCTTTAATTTCTTCTGGAAGAATTACTCCACCACCACCACCAAATATTTTAATATGGCTAGCATCTTTTTCTTTTAAAAGATCATACATATATTTAAAATATTCATTGTGACCTCCTTGATAAGATGTCATTGCAATAGCATTTGCATCTTCTTGAATAGCGCAATTTACAACCTCTTCAACACTTCTGTCATGTCCTAGATGAATCACTTCAACTCCTGTAGACTGTATTATTCTTCGCATGATATTAATAGCTGCGTCATGCCCGTCAAATAATGAAGCTGCAGTTACAATTCTTACTTTATATTTTGGTTTATAAGGTGGAATTTGTTCCATTCGTAATAAAAGTTATGTTTTGGTTGGGCAATTTACGAAAATCTTAAAAATCAATCGTTATTATTGTTTTTTTTTAATTAAATTTAAGTTTTATTGATTTTAATTTATTTACTTTTTATAAATTATTTGGCATAAAACTTGTAGTAGTAACAATAATATTAATTCTTATATTTTTAGCATTATGAAAAAACTTCAATTATTTATTTTAGTACTGTTCGTTGGGTTGGCTTCTTGCAGTCCAATAAAAGTTGCAACAGATTACGATACAGCGGTAGATTTTAGTCAATTTAAAACTTTTGCATTCTACAAAACAGGAATAGATAAAGCAGATATTTCTTCTTTAGATAAAAAAAGAGTGTTAAGGGCTATTGAAACAGAATTACTAGCACGAGGATTTGCCAAGTCTGAAAAACCAGATATGTTAGTAAGTATTTTTACAAAGTCTAGAAGGCAAGTAAATATCAATCAAAATAATAATTTTGGATATGGATATGGATATGGTTTCGGCTGGGGTTGGAATCCTTGGATGATGAATGGAACTAACAATAATATTAATATAAATGAGTACACAGAAGGGACTTTATTTATTGATTTTATTGATAAAAATAAAAAAGAATTGATTTGGCAAGGAATTGGAACTGGAGCGTTAAAAATGAGTAATGTAGAAAAGAAGGAAGAGAGAATAAGCTTATTTGTAAAGGAAATAATTTCAAGATTTCCTCCAGGTAATGAGCAAAATTGATTTTCGAATCAGATATAAAAAAAACTCCAAAACTTTAAGTTTTGGAGTTTTTGCTTTTATAAAATTAAATTTAGCTAATGTCAGCAGACTTAACAGTTTTAATAATTCTACCAGCAATTTTATAAGGGTCTCCGTTAGAAGCAGGTCTTCTGTCTTCTAGCCAACCTTTCCAGCCTTTTTCCACAGTAATAATTGGAATACGGATTGATGCACCTCTATCTGAAATTCCATAAGAGAAATCAGTAATTGATGCAGTTTCATGATCACCAGTTAAACGTTGGTCATTAAATTCTCCGTAAACAGCAATATGTTCTTTCACAACAGGTCTAAAAGCTTCACAAATTTTCTCATAAGTTTCTTGAGAGCCACAAGTTCTCAACGTTGTGTTAGAAAAGTTTGCGTGCATACCAGAACCATTCCAGTCCATATCTTTACCTAATGGTTTAGGATGATAGTCAATATAATAGCCATGTTGTTCAGTTAATCTATCTAATAAATAACGTGCAACCCAAATTTCGTCTCCTGCTTGTTTAGCTCCTTTTGCAAACAGTTGAAATTCCCATTGTCCTGATGCTACTTCTTGGTTAATTCCTTCAAAGTTTAAACCTGCATCAATACATAAATCGGCGTGAGCCTCAACTAAAAGCCTTCCGTGAGTATTTTTACCACCAACAGAACAGTAATACATTCCTTGTGGAGCAGGATAACCTCCAATAGGGAAACCCAAAGGGAGTTGAGTTTTTGTATCCATAATAAAATATTCTTGCTCAAAACCAAACCAAAAATCATTATCTTCATCTTCAATAGTTGCTCTACCGTTTGATACATGTGGAGTTCCGTCTGCATTTAAAACTTCTGTCATTACTAAATAACCGTTTCTTCTAGTTGGGTCTGGATAAATAGCAACTGGTTTTAATAAGCAATCAGAAGAATCTCCTGACGCTTGTTTTGTAGATGATCCGTCAAAAGACCACATTCCTAATTCTTCAACTGTACCTTGAAAATTTTCATGTTCTTCTACTTTGGTTTTACTTCTCATATTCTGAGTTGGGAAATATCCGTCTAACCAAATGTATTCTAATTTAATTTTTGCCATAATAAGTTATTCTAAATGAAATATTACAATATGATACAAAAATGAAATATTTTTAGTTGATATCAAAAAAAATAGGGGTAAAAAAAAATAAATTAAATAAAAATAATTTTATCCCTAATTTTTATAGGGTATATTTGTTTAAAAAATAATAAATTCCTTAAAAAATCTCATTATGTCAAAAATTAGATTTTCTGCATTGCAAGAAGCGCTGAATCGAAGCACCATAAAAGTTCTTGAAAATGAAAAACGATCGGTTTTATTTGGTAAAAATGTTTTTAATAAACATGCTATGCAGCAATATTTAACAAGATCTGCATATGATAGTGTAATGAATGCTATTGATAAAGGAACTAAAATTGATCGTAAAATTGCAGATCAAGTTGCTGTGAGTATGAAAGACTGGGCAATTTCTAAAGGAGCCACTCATTATACACACTGGTTTCAGCCACTTACAGGTGCAACAGCAGAAAAACATGATGCTTTTTTTGAGTCGATAAACGGTAGTTTAGCAATGGAAAAATTTGATGGAGAGCAATTGGTGCAGCAAGAACCAGACGCATCAAGTTTTCCGAATGGAGGAATTAGAAATACATTTGAGGCTCGAGGTTATACAGCTTGGGATCCAACATCACCAGCTTTTATTTACGAAACTACTTTGTGTATTCCAACTATTTTTGTGGCATATACGGGTGAAGCTTTAGATAATAAAACACCTTTGTTAAGAGCATTGCAAGCTATTGATACACACGCAACCGCTGTTTGTAAATATTTTGATAAAAATGCATCAAAGGTAAATGCAACTTTAGGTTGGGAGCAAGAATATTTTTTAATCGATGATGCTTTGGCAACATCAAGGCCAGATATTTTAATGACAGGTAGAACTTTATTAGGACACATCCCTGCAAAAGGACAGCAGCTTGATGATCATTATTTTGGAAGTATACCTACAAGAGCTATGCATTTTATGCAAGATTTAGAGCAAGAATGTATGTTGTTAGGGATTCCTGTAAAAACAAGACATAATGAAGTTGCTCCTAATCAATTTGAATTGGCACCAATTTTTGAGGAAGCTAATTTAGCAGTAGATCACAATTCTTTATTGATGGATGTTATGCAAAAAGTATCTAAAAGACATCATTTTAAAGTATTGTTTCATGAAAAACCATTTGCTGAAATTAATGGTTCTGGAAAACATAACAATTGGTCTTTAGCTACTAAAGAGGGTACAAACTTGTTAAGTCCAGGTAAAACTCCAATGAAGAATTTACAGTTTTTAACTTTTTTTATAAATACGATTAAAGCCGTTTACAAAAATGAAGAATTATTAAGGGCTTCAATTGCATCTGCAAGTAATGACCATAGATTGGGTGCAAATGAAGCACCACCTGCCATAATCTCTGTATTTATTGGTAGTCAGCTTTCAGCAGTTTTAGATGAGTTAGAAAATGTAACAAAAGGAAAATTATCGCCACAAGAAAAAACTGATTTAAAACTTAATATTATTGGTAAAATACCTGAAATTTTATTGGATAATACTGATAGAAACAGAACATCTCCATTTGCGTTTACTGGGAATAAATTTGAATTTAGAGCTGTTGGCTCTTGGTCTAATTGTGCTATTCCAATGACAGTATTAAATACAATTGTAGCCAAACAGTTAAAAGAATTTAAGTTAGAGGTTGATGCATTAATAGATGATAAAAACCTTAAAAAAGATGAAGCTATTTTTAATATTTTAAGAGAATATATTAAAGATGCTAAAAAAGTACGTTTTGAAGGAGATGGTTATGGAGCGGCTTGGGAAAAGGAAGCAAAAAAACGAGGATTAAGTAATAATAAATCTACTCCAGAAGCTTTAAAGGTTAAAATTACGAAAGAAACTATCGCTTTGTTTAAAGAAATGAATGTGATGAACAAGATTGAACTTGAAGCTCGTTATGAAATTGATTTAGAAGAGTATACCAAACGCTTACAAATAGAAAGTAGAGTTTTAGGGGATATTGCTAGAAATCATATTGTACCAACAGCTATTAATTATCAAAATACATTACTAGAAAATACTAAGAATTTAAAAGAAATTTTTGGAGACGATTTTAAAAATATTGCTAAAGAACAAATTGAGTTAATCATGGTTATTTCTAATCATATTACACATATAAATGCGTTAACCATTAAAATGACAGAGGAGCGCAGAAAAGCAAATAAATTTGAAGGATTAAAATCAGCCGAAGCTTATTGTAAAAAAGTGAAACCTTTCTTTGAGCAAATTAGATATCATTGTGACAAATTAGAAACAATGGTGGATGACAATCTTTGGCCTTTAACAAAGTATAGAGAGTTATTATTCACAAGATAAAAATAAAACATCCTACTTTTCAGTAGGATTTTTTTTGTAAAAGCCTAAATTTGCAATCTTAGAATACATTAACATGAGTCAAGAAATTTCAAAAAGATATGCACAAAGAGGCGTATCAGCATCAAAAGAAGATGTACACAACGCTATTAAAAATATAGATAAAGGATTATTTCCTAAGGCATTCTGTAAAGTTGTACCTGATTATTTAACAAATGATGAAGATTATTGTTTGATAATGCATGCGGATGGGGCAGGAACAAAATCTTCTTTAGCATATATGTATTGGAAAGAAACTGGAGATATTTCTGTATGGAAAGGTATTGCACAAGACGCTTTAATTATGAATATTGATGATTTATTATGTGTCGGTGCTACAGATCATATTATGCTTTCGTCTACAATTGGTCGAAATAAAAGTAAAATTCCAGGAGAAGTTTTATCAGCAATTATAAACGGAACAGAGGAGTTAATTGAAGATTTAAAAAGTTTTGGTGTTACAATTCATTCCACAGGAGGAGAAACTGCTGATGTTGGAGATTTGGTAAGAACCATAATTGTAGATTCTACTGTAACTGCAAGAATGAAGCGCACTGATGTTATTGATAACGCCAATATAAAAGCTGGTGATGTAATTGTTGGTTTAGAATCTTTTGGACAGGCTACTTATGAAACTGAATATAATGGAGGAATGGGGTCTAATGGATTAACATCAGCAAGACACGATGTTTTTCATAAATATTTAGCAGAAAAATATCCAGAAAGTTTTGATGCTGCAGTTCCTGCCGATTTGGTGTATTCAGGTAATATAAAATTAACAGATTCTGTTGAAGATTCTCCAATTGATGCTGGTAAATTAGTATTGTCTCCAACAAGAACTTATGCGCCTATAATCAAAGAAATTTTATCAAAATACAATTCAGACAAAATACATGGAATGATTCATTGTTCTGGTGGTGCACAAACAAAAATTTTACATTTTATTGATGACTTACATATCATAAAGGATAATATGTTTCCAATTCCACCATTATTTAGATTGATACAAGAACAGTCTAAAACAGATTGGAAAGAAATGTATCAAGTATTTAATTGCGGACATAGAATGGAAATTTATGTTTCACCAGAAATTGCAGAAGAGATTATTTCCATATCAAAATCATACAAGGTAAATGCTCAAATTATTGGAAGGGTAGAAGCTTCTGAAGCTAAGAGATTGACCATAAATAGTGAGTTTGGAACTTTTGAGTATTAATTGATAATTCTTTTTTATATAAAGTGATAAAAATGTTATTATTTACTTTTTCATAAATTAAAAAGCCTAATAAATCTTTAGAGATATTTCGTCTCTAAATTTTTTAGGGATAATAGTTGCAGTTATAGATACTTCACAATCTAAGCTTTTATAGACATCCTTTTTGGAGGTATGTAAAAATAACGAAAGCGGCTATTAAAGAGGAAATGATATTTTTAATCATCCAATTTATACGCTAGAAAAACAAAAAACATACTATTAATCAAATAGAATGACTTTCCGATAAAAATTGTAAATTCGCAATCCAAGAAAAGAGTAGAAGATGATAGATAAATTAAGGATTGTAAAACAACGTTATGATGAAGTTTCTGATTTAATTATTCAGCCAGAAATCATTATGGATCAGAAGCGTTATGCGCAATTAATGAAGGAATATAAAGATTTGGGTAGCGTTGTAAAAAAGGGCGATGAATACCAATCTTTAATTAGTAATATTGAAGAGGCTAAAGAAATTATTGCTGATGGCTCTGATGCAGAAATGACGGAGATGGCAAAAATGGAGATTGATGAAGCCAATACAAGAATACCTCAATTAGAAGACGAAATAAAATTTTTATTAATACCAAAAGATCCAGAAGATTCTAAAAACGCAGTAGTAGAATTAAGAGCAGGAACAGGAGGAGATGAAGCTAGTATTTTTGCAGGAGATTTATTTAGAATGTATTCTAAATATTGCGAAAGTAAAGGGTGGAAGGTTTCTACTGTAGATTATTCTGAAGGTACTAATGGTGGTTTCAAAGAAATACAGTTTGAAGTTAACGGAGATGATGTATACGGAATTTTAAAGTTTGAAGCTGGCGTTCATCGTGTACAAAGAGTGCCACAAACTGAAACTCAAGGTCGAGTTCATACATCTGCTGCAACATGTATGGTTTTTCCGGAAGCAGAAGAGTTTGATGTAGAAATCAATCCAAAAGAAGTAAGAATTGATTTTTTCTGTTCATCAGGCCCTGGAGGCCAATCTGTAAACACGACTTATTCTGCGGTTCGTTTAACACATATTCCAACAGGTTTGGTGGCTCAGTGTCAAGATCAAAAAAGTCAACATAAAAATAAAGAGAAAGCTTTTAAAGTTTTGCGTTCTCGTTTATATGATTTAGAATTGGCAAAGAAAAATGCTGAAGATGCATTAAAACGGGGCTCTATGGTTTCTTCTGGAGATAGAAGTGCGAAGATTAGAACTTATAACTATGCTCAAGGTAGAGTTACAGATCATAGAATTGGTTTGTCTTTATATGATCTGCCTAATATCATGAATGGAGATATTCAAAAAATTATTGATGAATTGATGTTGGCAGAAAATACAGAAAAATTAAAAGACTTAGGAGATGGAATTTAAATCTCTCTAAATAACTAATTAAAAAGCCTCAAAATAATTATTTTTGAGGCTTTTTTATGAGGTATATGTCTTGTCCTAAAATAGTGTTACACCAAAACATTATATAATGGATAAAATTTACAAAAAGCGTACCCAAAAAGATTACAGTTTAAGTTTAAAACTTCAGATTTTACAAGAGATTGAACAAGGATTATTAACCACAACAGGAGCTTTAGAAAAGTATGGAGTTCAAGCAGCTTCTACAGTTCGAACTTGGTTAAAAAAATATGGTAACTTTGACTATCAATATACCATTCATACAATGAAGTCCAAAACTCCAGAGCAACACATTTTAGAATTAGAGCAACAAGTTCGCTTATTAGAAAAGCAAAAGAATAGAGCAGAATATTTAGCAGACAGAGCAGATAAAAAAGTAATTTTGTTTGATATGATGATTGATTATGCAGAAAAAGAATTTAATATTCCAATCAGAAAAAAGCAAGAACCCAAGTAATCAAATACTTTTCAAAAGAACACGAACAAAGCATTACAGCTACCTGTGATTTGCTTGGGGTAAATAGACAGGTCTATTATCGATCCATAAAATCAATACAAACAATTATTAAGTTTTAAGGTGATTGAATTGGTGAAACAACAACGCCTTTTAATGCCTAAAATTGGCACAAGAAAATTATATTATTTATTAGAAAATGAATTGAGACTTCTTAAAGTTGGAAGAGATAAATTGTTTAAAATTCTAAAGGCGAATCAATGATTAATTAAACCTAAAAGAAAGTATCATATCACAACCAACTCGCATCACAGGTTTAGAAAACATAAAAATCAAATTAAAGAATTGGAATTCACAAGACCAGAACAAATCTGGGTTAGTGATATTACTTATATAGGAAACAGAAAAAACCCAAGTTATTTAGCCTTAATCACAGATGCTTATTCCAAAAAGATTGTTGGTTATAATGTAAGTGATAGTTTAAACGTAATGGGTTCTTTATCTGCTTTAGAGATGGCATTAAAAAATAGAAAATACAGAAATGAACCTATGATTCATCATTCAGATAGAGGGTTACAATACTGTTCAAATGAATATTAAAAAATATTAGTTAAAAATGATATTTTATCAAGTATGACTGAACAATATGATCCTTATGAAAATGCCATAGCTGAAAGAATAAACGGAATCTTAAAACAAGAATTTGATATTGATAAAGATAATACAACATTAGAAATCAAAAGAAAATTGGTGCATAATTCTATTGAAATATATAATAATTATAGACCTCATTTGTCTAATTATATGCTAACTCCTAATCAAATGCATTAACAAAAATCAATGAAAAGAAAATCATACAAAAAGAAAAAAGGCAGTGATAAAAAATCACTACCTTTAGTATATTAATTCTGTAACGCTATTTCAGGACGTCACATGGTATTGAATTCTATCCGTTCATAGAAATTAAAAATTCATCATTATTTTTAGAGAATTTAATTCTATCATTAATAAATTCCATAGCTTCAATAGGATTCATATCCGCTAAGTATTTTCGTAAAACCCACATTCTTTGAACAGTCTTTGCATCTAATAATAAATCGTCACGCCTTGTTGAAGATTTAATCAAATCAATTGCAGGATAAATTCGTCTGTTAGATATATTTCTATCTAGCTGTAGTTCCATGTTTCCAGTTCCTTTGAATTCCTCAAAAATTACTTCATCCATTTTAGAACCTGTTTCAGTAAGAGCAGTTGCAATAATAGTCAAAGATCCACCACCTTCAATATTTCTGGCAGCACCAAAGAAACGTTTTGGCTTGTGTAATGCATTTGCATCTATACCTCCAGAAAGTATTTTACCAGAAGCTGGGGCAACTGTATTATATGCTCTTGCTAAACGTGTTATAGAGTCTAATAAAATCACAACATCATGGCCACATTCTACTAATCGCTTTGCTTTCTCTAAAACAATATTCGCAACTCGCACGTGTTTATCTGCAGGTTCATCAAAAGTAGAAGCTACAACCTCGCCACGCACACTTCTTTGCATGTCCGTAACTTCTTCAGGACGCTCGTCAATCAATAAAACAATTTGATATACTTCTGGATGATTAAATGCAATAGCTTTTGCAATGTCTTTTAAAAGCATTGTTTTACCCGTTTTTGGTTGGGCAACAATCATACCTCGCTGTCCTTTTCCAATAGGTGAAAATAAATCTATAATTCTGGTAGATAAAGAACTTCCTCTTTCAGCTAAATTAAATTTTTCTTGAGGAAATAATGGAGTTAAATGTTCAAAAGAAACACGATCTCTAACAATATTGGGATTTAATCCATTAATTTTTGATAATCGAATTAAAGGGAAATACTTTTCGCCTTCTTTTGGAGGTCTAACGTTCCCTCTAACGGTATCTCCTGTTTTTAGTCCGAATAATTTTATCTGAGATTGAGAAACGTAAATATCATCTGGAGATGATAAGTAATTGTAGTCAGAAGAACGTAAAAAGCCGTAACCATCAGGCATCATTTCTAAAACACCTTCACTTTCAATAATTCCATCAAACTCAAAATCAGGGTCTTTATATCTAACATTTGACTTGTTGTTATTTCTGTTATTGTTTTTGTTGTTTTGGTGATTTTTGTTTTTATGCTGACTATTATTGTTGTTATTTCTGGTTTGATTGTTATTGCGTGGTTGGCTTTTATTAATTGGTTTCTGCTCTTTAGTTTCGCTATCACCTTCAACTTTTTTCTCTAGTTCTGCTTTAGATGCGTTTGTGACTTCTTTTTTTATAACCTTTTTCACATCAGTTTTTTCTGCCTTAACCACTGGCTTAGTTTCATTTACTGTTAAATCTTCTTTAGCTGGTGGGGTATTGGCTTTTTTAACAACTCTTTTTCTTTTAGGTTTCTCAGATTTTGGTTTTTCCTCTATAGAAGTTGTTTTTTTGGTGGCTGAAGGCTCAGAGGCTTGTTTATCTAAGATTTGATAAACTAAATCTAATTTTTTTGATTGACTTATTTTGGTAAGTCCAATAGTTTTTGCAATTTCCTGTAAATCAGTAAGTTTTTTTGCTTTTAGTTCAGAAATTTCGAACATTTATAAATGTATTAAGTTATATTGAATTTTAATCCTATTAAGATATTTTAAATTTATTTTATGAAATTTGGTTATTGTATATGGTACTATACAATGTTCACGTGTAGTAATTTTAAACAAATATAAACTTTTTTTTCACAACTAACTTTTCTTTTTTAAAAAAAGAAATTCTATTTTTGTGTTCCAATAATTAAATATGATACAAAGAATTCAAACAATATACTTATTATTAGCTTCGTTAGTATCTGGGGGCTTAATTTTTGTATTTAATTTATGGAATACAATTAAAGAAAAAATATTTGTTGTAGATTTGTTTTCGAAAGATATTGTGGTTTTAAAAGCAATACCTTACATGTTCATCACGTCCTCTTTTTTATCTATTGGAGCAATTTTTTTGTTTAAAGATAGAAAGCTACAATTTGTATTAGGCCGTGTTATTATTTTGATAAATCTTTTTTTATTAGGATTATTGATTTATTTGTCTCTAAATTTATCTGGAGAAACATTAGTTTCAGAGAAAGGTATTGGGATGTTTTTACCAATTTTGGCAATTTTGCTTATTGTTTTTGCAAATAAAGCTATTAAAAAGGATGAAGATCTTGTAAAATCTGTAGACAGATTGCGATAAAACTAACAAATAGTATATTTAGTGCGAAAAAAACCGAGATATTTTCTCGGTTTTTTGCATTTTTAAGAATAGAGTATATCAGTATTTAGGGTGTTCTACAGAGATTTTATGATTTTATTTGTTTGTATCTTAGTACTTTCATATTGGTTTATCCCTATTTATAGGGATGCTTATCCTTATTTATAGGGAGTTTTAAATTTAACCATAAATAGGGATTGTATAATAATAATAGGATGTATAAATTTACAGTGTAACAATGAGAGATAAGATTTACGTTCATGTAGCCGACGATCACAAAATAGTTATTGATGGGATTATTGCTGTTTTAAATACTGATAAAGAAATAGAGTTGAACGGATACTCACTCAACGGAAAAGATTTAATTGAGTGGGTTGAAAATGCTAAAAATAAAGCAAACGTCTTGGTTCTTGACATTACAATGCCAGGTTTGGATGGAATTGGAGTATTAAAATATTTCAAAAAAAATAAAATCCAACAAAAAGTAATTATAGTTTCAAGTTACGATGATATCAAAATTGTACAAGAAATGTTAAAGCTTGGTTGTAAGGGATACATTACAAAAAATAATGCAGGTGAGTATATAATAGACGCTATTAAAACTGTAGCTAAAGGTGAACAATATTTCAGCCCTAATATTCAAAAAGAGTTATTTAAAATTTTATCAGGGCAAAGTGGATTAGATGGTGATTTGCCAGACAAATTTCTTTTAGAGAGTTTAACAGGCAGAGAACTTGAAGTTTTGAAATTAATTACAAAGCAACATAGTACACAAGAAATAGCGAATATGCTTTATGTAAGTGTAAGTACAATTGATACACATAGAAAAAACTTATTAAGAAAATTAAAAGTCAAAAATTCTGTAGGTCTTGCAATGTACGCAGTAAGAAATAAAATCGTTTAAACTATTATTTAAATCTTTGACTATACAATGGTTAACCCCTAAAAGATTTGATATATCCCCCAATATTATCAAATTTTATTGCGTACGTTGTTCGATTGAACTAAAATTAAAACTAAAATTAAAACTAAAATTAAAACTAAAATTATGAAAAAATTAAAATTATTTACATTGGCTGCTTCAGCAGTATTAATGCTTTCGTCTTGTTCTAGCGAAGAATCAAATACTTTAGAGAATGAATCAGTAAATTTGCTAAAAGATTTTAAACTTGAAAAAAAGGCTTCAGGAGAATATTCTATAAATTTTAATGTCAAAGAAAACACTAAGGTAGAACAGTTTACAGATGCAAGTTATAATGAATTCTTATTATCCTCATCAAATATAAAATCAAAAGAAAATTTTTCTAAAGATTTATCAATCGAAAAAGATCGACTGAATATTAATATTATTGATGCAAATGCTAGTAAAAAATCTTCGCTATCTATAATAGATGACAATATTAAATTACAAAGTAAAGGCAGCTCTGAAATGTTATCAAGTTATAGTGTTCAAGGAAACGAAGAAGGTACTTTTGATTTAGCTTTTGACGTAAATGACAATGTAGCAGTTTCGTTTGTTTACAATCAAGCTATTAAGACTTATGAAATTCATTTAGAAGAAGGCAATAGTTCTACTAAGAATTTCTCAAGAATTTTAGAAAAGGAAGAAGGTCATCCATTAAAAATAGATTTCGTAAATCACACATCTAATGGGAATGCAAAATCTGCTTCTTCAGCAATGATAAGAAAACCTAAGGTTATTATTGACCACGGAGATGATGCTTAAATTCATAATTTAGTGAAATATAAAATTTTTTATTATTTTTTATTTATTTGTATTTTTCAAATAAATGCAGGTGAAAATTTGAATACAAAAACTGAAGAGGATTTTAATAAAAGTTCTTCAGTTTTTTTTGTTATCACTGATTCTATTTTTAAAACTAATTATGATAAAATTTCAACGCTTAAGGATGATGAACAATACGTTAAAGCTTTAAAATACGCTCTAAAATTATTGGATGAAGCCAAAACTAGTAAAGACAATTTTTGGATTTTTAAAACTAATTATCTTTTAGGAGAAATTTATAGGAAAACTAATAAACCAGAAAAATCTTTAAACTCATATAAGCAATCCTTATCTGCTATAAATATATCTCAGCTAGATTCAAAGAATACCCAATTTAAAGATGTAGATTTTGATTTGGCAAAAACCTTATTAAAATTGGGGGCGGCATATCATAAATTGTCTCGTTCAATAGATTTTGATACAAAAAGTTCAAATTTTGACAGTATCAAATCAAATGAATTGAAAAAGAGGTATTTAGATAGTGCCAAGCTTGTTATAAGAAAATAGAAAATCTGTCAGAATTAAATAGAGAAATTATAAATTTGAAAGCTTATGTGTATACAAATATGTCTTCTATTTATGAAGTAGATTCCTCTTTTACCAAAGCAAAGGAGTATATAAATAAGGCCATAAAAATCCATAAAAAAAATAGTAATAGTTTAAAAACAGCAATATCGCTTAATGCAAAGGGCAATATATTTTTATCACAGAAGAATTATAAAGAGGCTAAAAAGATATATAGCGAAGCTTTAGAATTGATAAAATACGATAATAATTTTGATGCTATTGCAACCAAAGCTGATTTGAATTATAATTTGGCATGGGCTATGAGAAATCTCCAGGATTATAAGGCTTACGATTACCAAGAGGAGTATATTAAATTTCAAAATTCTAAAAGAGATAGAGAGCAGAGAATGCAGATAGAACAAATAACAGCAGATTACAATGTAAATACCGCAAAAAAAGAAGTAAGGTTAGAGGAAAAAAATAAAATGTTAGAAGCTCAGAGAACTTTTTGGTTGGCAGGTATTATAGGTCTTAGTATAATTTTATCTTTGGGCTATTGGTTAAATATTAATAACCTTAAAAGAAAAAATTTAGCTTTAAAATTATCTCAATCAGAATTACTACAAAATCAAAACATAGAAAAACTAAAGTCAGAGTCTCAAGTTAGAATATTAAATGCAACTATAGATGGTAAAGAGTCAGAGCGAAAGCAAATTGCAGAAATCTTGCATGATAGTGTTAGTGCGCTTTTATCATCAGCAAATCTTCATTTGCAGGCTACAAAAAAACAATATAATGGAAGTACACCCTTAGAAATTGTTAAGACGCAAGAAATAATACAAGAAGCCTCTCACAAAGTAAGAAATTTATCACATAATTTAATGTCTTCTGTTTTATTAAAGTTTGGATTAAGTATTGCTATTAGAGACATTGCAGAGAAATATTCTAATTCTGTATTAACTATAGATACCGAGATTATCGATCTTAGGCGATACTCTCAGAATTTTGAAATTAAAACGTACAATATTATTCAGGAGCTCATCAATAATATCTTAAAACATAGTAAGGCAAATAATGCTTTGATTGAATTAAAAGAAGAAAGTAATACATTATTTCTAGTGATTTCTGACGATGGTATTGGTTTTGATAAAACAAAAATTAATCTAAAAGAAGGAATAGGTATTAACCAAATTGACGTTAGAATTCAAATGATGAAAGGAAAGTTTCATATAGAATCTTCGGCAAATAACGGAACTAAAGTTACTGCAGAAATACCTGTTATAGATCAATTAGAGCCTAACTTCGTTTAGCAAGCTCAATAATTTCTAGATTTTTAATTTCAGCATTTTGTAACTCGAACCGAAGCATAGTTCTTATTTTATGAAATCCGTGTTTTCCTGCTGCTCCCGGATTTAAATGTAATAAGTTTAATTTCTTATCATATTGTACTTTTAAAATATGAGAATGACCTGTAATAAATAGCTTTGGCGGATTTTTATTAAGTTCTGCTAATACTCTTGGCTTGTATTTATATGGATATCCACCAATATGAGTTATCCAAACAGCAACATCTTCAATAGTAAATTTTGCATCTAAAGTAAATTCTGATCTAGCATCATTATCATCAATATTACCAAATACGGCACGTAAAGGTTTTAATTTTTTTATGGCATCAGTTACTTTTAGGTTTCCAATATCACCTGCGTGCCAAACTTCATCAGCTTGTTTTACAAACTTTAAAATTTGGTTATCAATATAACCATGCGTATCAGACAGTAATAAGATTTTTTTCATTAAAAAAATAGTAAGAAAAATTTAACTTCTCAGCATTCATCAAAAGTAATGATAACAAAATAAATTATGTAATTTTGATGAATTCTAATACATCTATTTTTGAGATACTTTATAGAACTTTCTTACAATGGAAAAAATTATCATGGTTGGCAAATTCAACCAGATGCAATTTCTGTGCAAGAAAAATTAAATAACGCATTAAGTACGATCTTTCAAGAAAAAATTGAAGTTGTTGGAGCGGGAAGAACAGATTCAGGAGTGCATGCCTCGCAAATGTTTGCTCATTTTGATATTGAGAAAGAACTAAAAAAGGAAGTTGTTTTTAGAATAAATTCCATTTTGCCAAATGATATTGCAGTAAGTCAGGTTTTTTTGGTAAATAATGAAAAACATGCAAGATTTGATGCATCTTCAAGGAGTTATGAATATAAAATTTGGTTGGGTCGAAATCCATTTTTATTAGATTTTAGTTGGCAAATTCATTCTCAAAAACCGAATTTAGATTTAATGAATAAAGCTGCAAAGTTGTTATTAGAATATACAGATTTTCAAACCTTTTCTAAGGTGAAAACAGAAGTGTACACCTTTAATTGTGATATTACAGAAGCTTATTGGATTCAAAATAAAAATGAATTGATATTTCATATTTCTGCAAATCGTTTTTTAAGAAATATGGTAAGAGCCATAGTGGGTACTTTACTAGATGTTGGTCTAGGAAAAATATCAATAGAAGATTTTGAACAAATAATAGAAAGCAAGAATAGGGCTAATGCAGGATTATCAGTTCCTGCAAAAGGATTATTTTTAACCCATATAAAATACTAAGTTTTGGCAGAAAAAACAGGAAATGCTTTTGATATGCAAATTTTTAAGAGATTAATGTCTTTTGCAAAACGTTATCGTTTGTATTTTTTCATAGCATCTTCTTCAACAATACTGCTGGCATTATTTTCAGTATTATCTCCTTTATTGTTAATTAATACAGTAAACGATTATATTCTTGCAAATGACAAACAAGGCTTATTAAATTATACGCTCTTAATGTTGGGCATCTTGTTTATTGAAGTTTTACTTCAGTTCACTTTTATTTATTTTGCCAATTGGGTAGGGCAACACATTATTAGAGATATTAGAGCAAAGATTTTTAGACATATTTTACAGTTTAAAATGTCTTATTTTGATAATAATTCTGTGGGTAAATTAGTAACAAGAGTAGTTTCTGATATTGAAACTATTGCTGCTTTTTTTAGTAATGGTGTGTTTACCATTTTAAGTGATATTCTTAAAATGATAGCCGTTACAATTGTAATGTTAGTTTTAAATTGGAAGCTTGCATTAATCACTTTAGCCATTTTACCTATTTTAATTTATGCAACAAAATTATTTCAAGTAGCTATTAAAGCAACTTTTCAAGAAGTTCGTAATCAAGTTGCTAATTTAAATGGCTTTGTTCAAGAAAGAGTTACAGGAATGAAAATTGTTCAACTTTTTAATAGAGAAAAAATTGAATACCAAAATTTTAAAGAAATTAACAACAAGCATAAAAAGGCCAATATAAGAACCATTTGGTATTTTTCGATATTCTTCCCCATTGCAGAGATTTTATCATCAATTGGTATTGGTTTAATTGTTTGGTTTGGTGGTGGTCAAGTAATTCAAGATTCAGGAATCTCTATTGGTATGATTATGGGGTTCATTCAATTCGCTCAAATGCTATTTAGACCTTTGCGTCAAATTGCAGATAAATTTAATCAGTTACAAATGGGAATTGTTGCAGGAGAGCGCGTTTTTAAAGTAATAGACACAGAGAGTAGTATTGTAAAAAACGGAACAATTAAAGCTGAGAATTTAAAAGGAAATATCAACTTAAAAGACGTTAGATTTAGTTATATAAAAGATGAGGAAGTTTTAAAAGGTATTTCTTTAAATGTAAAAAGTGGACAAACAATTGCTATTGTTGGCGCCACAGGTGCTGGTAAATCTACAATTATAAATTTAATCAATCGTTTTTACGAAATTGACTCTGGTACAATTGCAATTGATGGTATTGCTGTGGATGCATATACTTTAGAAAGTTTACGAAATCAAGTTGCTATTGTGTTGCAAGACGTGTTTTTGTTTTCAGATTCCATCTTAAATAATATCACTTTAAAAAATAATGATATTAGTTTAAAAGAAGTAGAAAAAGCTGCAAAACAGATTGGTATTCACGACTTTATTATGACACTTCCTGGAGGTTATAATTACAATGTAAAAGAAAGAGGTGCAATGCTTTCTTCTGGTCAAAGACAATTAATTGCATTTTTAAGAGCTTATGTAAGTAAGCCAAGTATTTTAATTTTGGATGAAGCAACTTCTTCTGTAGATGCTCATGCAGAACAAATGATTCAGTATGCAACAGAAACTATTACAAAAGATAGGACATCAATTGTTATTGCACATAGATTGGCAACTATAAAACAAGCAGATCAAATTATTGTAATGGACAAAGGTTTGATTGTAGAAAAAGGAACACATACAGAATTGCTTGAAAAAGATAGTGGATATTACAAGAATCTCTATGACAAACAATTTAGCTTAGAAGTGGCTTCATAGCTACATCAAATCATTTTTTAACTTTTCGTTGAGTTCATCTTGAGTAGTGTATAAGACAAATTCGCCATCTTTAATATAAGAAATTTCTCCAGTTTCTTCAGAAACCAACAAACAAACAGCATCAGTTTTTTCAGTTACGCCTATAGCAGCTCTATGCCTCAACCCAAAACGTGCAGGTATTTTTGTGCTATCAGAAACAGGTAAAACTACCCTAGTAGCCACAACATAATTATCTCTAATAATGGTTGCACCATCATGCAGAGGGCTATTTTTAAAAAAAATGCTTTCTAAAATTACCTCATTAACAAGAGCATTCATTTGATCTCCAGTATTTATTAAAAAGTCTAATCCGTTTGTTCTTTCAATAACAATTAAAGCACCTGTTTTGGTTTTAGACATATTATTACAAGCTGTAATAATTTTTTCAGTTTCAACTTCTGAATTTATTTCAGTTTGCAAAAATTTTAGCTGTCTTAAAAAGCTTTTTTTATTTGAAAAATTTGTGGTACCAATCATCAATAAAAACTTTCTAATTTCTTGTTGAAATACAATAATTAAAGCAATAACACCGCCAGAAAGTAAATAACCTAAAATACCACTTAGCATTTCCATTTTTAATGCTTGAGTTATTTTCCATATAAAGAATATAAAGGCAATACCAATAAAAATATTAATGGCAACTGTACCTTTTAAAAGTTTATAAATATAATAAAGAAGAGTAGCTACCAGTAAAATATCTAGTATATCTAATATAGAAAATGGCACAAAATCGAACATAAAATCAATTGATTTTAGGTAAAAGTACTAATAAATTTTGTGAGTACCATATCAGTTTTTAATATCAGTATCAGATAATAATAATGGATATTTTTCGCGAATAACAGCTATTTTATTTTTTAAAGAAATGTTTGTTGAGTTTGATTTTTTAAATTCATTCAATAGACTTTCATAGTTTTGATTATAAAGTTTTATCGCAACTTTATTTCTTAGAAAAGTATAGCTAGAATTTAAATGATCTAATACAGAAATATAAGTTTCATAAGTGGTGTTTCTTTTTGCTTTTAGCAAGATAAAAGCCTTTGAAGGATGATCTGATGAATTGGAAAGCTTATTTCCTTCGCACCAATCACAAGCAACATTGTTCTTATCTAAACCACCTGCATTGTCAATAAAATCAATACCAATTTGTGTTAAATCTTTTAGCAGAATAATTTCATTATCTACCATTACTTCATTTTTAACATTAATGTAAACTTCTAAAATGTTCTTTTCTTTGATGCTAATATTTTCAGTCACTTTTTCTTTTTTTTGAATTTTACGCATAATTCCGGAGTCTACGTTCATAGTAGTAGTAACCAAAAAGAAGATTAATAATAAAAATGCGATGTCAGCCATTGAACCAGCATTAATTTCTGGAGATTCTTTTCTACTCATAATACCTAGTTTTAAAAATTAATAAATTACACTTTACTCCCATGTTATTGGAGAGTCTTATTAAAGTCTGACTAGGTCGATTTTTGTAGTTAACATTTTTGATACAAGAAAGATGCCAAAAGTTGATGTAAAAATGAATTAATTATGAAATGTGGGATATTAGCTATTTCAGTAGGCTACCAACGTATTTTGATTATAATTCGTTTTTTGAGATGATATAAATCAAAAAAAGATTTTTATTATTAGAAAGTCTTTTAATTAATATACATATCAAATTTACTTAGTCAATAGTTCTTTAGAAGAAATTGCGTCTTTAATGTTTGCTTTGATATATTTATACTTGCCAAAAAATTTTCTTCCAGACTTTAACTGTATAGTTGCTAAAATTTCACCATCTTTTTTTTCTTTAATAGCCGTAATCTCTACTTTTTTATTTACAATATTTTTATAGTTTGCAAAGCCACCTTTTTTAATTATAAAATTATCTTTTGGAAATTTGATGTATTTGTAATTATTCATTTTAGTTTCTCCAATTGTAAAAGTATCGCCGACTTTTAAATTTGTATTATTTGATTGAGCAATATTAGAAAATGATAAAAATAAGCAGGTAATTACAGTAAGAATTGTATTTTTCATAATTATTGAGTTGTAAATTTGTAGATATAAAAATAGTTATAAATTTTTAAAAATTGTCAAAATTCATTAAAATTTGAATATTATGGAATGATATTCTTGCAATTTGATAGTACAGAAATAACTATTATTCCACTTTACTTTTGTAATTTTAGAGCAGTTAAATAATTCAACATATGAAAAAAAATATTTTATTAATTTTTACTAGTTTTATAATATGCACCTCTTGCAACAAAACAGAGGAACAGGAAACAATAAAAGATACTTTTGTTATTGATAATTATACAAAAACGGCTTATATTGATACTAATAATCTCTGTTCAAACTTACATAAATGATATTTATATCAAGAAAATGGTTTAGTTTGAGATATTAGATATACCATGAAACTGAGCGATAGTGATAATTGTTTTTATGGAAAATTTATTAAATAGAATTGGAATTTAGCTTTAAAGTTGAATAGAATAAAAAAATCTAATCCTAACTTTCCTCTTTTTCCACATCCCTCCAACTAGCTAAAATTCCACGACGATAAAATGCATAAATTCACACCTAATAATATTAACCTCATATATGTCTGAACCAATTTACGATGAATCCACAATAAAATCTCTGGATTGGAAAGAGCATATACGCACGCGCCCGGGAATGTATATTGGAAAACTGGGCGATGGGTCTTCTCATGATGATGGTATTTATATTCTCCTGAAGGAAGTGGTTGATAATTGTATTGATGAATATGTTATGGGGCATGGGAAAACAATAGAAGTTTCTATCAAAAAAAAGAAAGTTTCTGTTCGTGATTACGGAAGAGGTATTCCTCTTGGCAAAGTAATTGATTGTGTCTCAAAAATAAATACAGGAGCAAAGTATGATTCAAAGGTTTTTAAGAAA
>CAJWAC010000029.1 GCA_913020555.1 uncultured Polaribacter sp.
AAATCCTTGTGTCCCTGGTTCGATTCCTGGAGGTACCACTACAAAAACCCGAACAAATTTGTTCGGGTTTTTTAGTTATTCAATTATTTTAAAATATCTTTTACAATCTTTAAATGGTGATTGGTATGTAATTTTAAAAATCTTATGGTTTGTTTTTTATTTAATTGATTGAATACAGGGTGTTTAAAGTATTGATTTTCTTCAATCGCATCAATACCCTTTAAATTTGATACTGCAACAGCTATTTGTTTTTCAATATCTTCTCTTAGTATTATTTCTGGTGGTAAGACTTTTTTGGGAGATTTAGCTTTGCCTCTTGGAAAGTACCCCAAGATAAAAATAAAGATACGCAGTAAATTAAATTTCTTCTTATACTGATACGGATCAGAGTTTTTTAAAACTTCGGAAACACTATTTATCACTTTTAACGAATGATCTATATGCCAGCCAATATTTGCTTTTGAAACGTTTAAATCTTCTTTATCGATAACAAGCAAATGTTCTTCTATAAAACGCAGCTCTTTATTTAACATCGTTTTTTCTGTTTATTTTAGTATTTGAAGGTTTGTAACTTCTAAATTAGTTAGCTCTCTCCATCTACCACGTGGTAGATTTTTTTTAGTTAATTCAGCAAAAACAATTCTGTCTAGCTTTGTTACTTTATAACCAACGTGTTCAAATATTTTTCGAACAATCCTATTTCTTCCTGAATGAATTTCTATCCCTATCTCCGTTTTTGGTTTTCCGTCTACATAAGAAACCGCATCAATAAAAACATTTTTTCCTTCAATAACTACTTCTCCTCGTAACTTCTCTAAATCTTTTAGGGCAAGCTTAATAAACTGAGGCGTATTTTGACAATTTGATCTCGCTAAAACAGCTCTTATGTAAGTGTCTACAGTATGCTTAGTAATAGGCAATTTATTGCCGAGTTGTGTTATTATAAACATCCTCTTTCCGATAAAACATCCTACTTCAAATTTTGTCTTGATTTAGTCATTATACCGTTGTTTTTCATTTGCTTAAATAAAAACAAGTAAAATGAGGTAAAACCAAAAACTTCTGGAGGTACCACTTAAAATTTAGAGCAATGCTAAGACCTCGTTTAAAATTGGGTTATTGTTTTTTTTATTCCAAACTAATGATAGCTTGGTTTGTTGAGAAACTTTATCTAACTCAATAAATTTTATTTGATACCCACGTTTTTTTGCTAAGGATTTTGGTATAATAGAAATTCCAAAATTATTTTCTACCAATTTAAAGATTGAACTTGAATGGATGGTGTTATGAGAAACTAGAGGTGTAAAGTTACAATCATCAAAAATTTGCATTACTTTTTCATAGTAAGAAGCACTGTAATTAGCATCAAAAAGAATAAAGGAAGATGATTCAAATTGTTTTAAACTTTGAAAATTCTCATTATTAATAGGATGATTTTCAGGCAAAACAAGACAAAAATTTTCTTTTAAAATCGTCTTCACTTCCAAATTTATCGGTACTCTTTCCAAACGTACAAAACCAATATCAATTGCAAATGAAAGTAAATCTTCAATTTGTTTCTGATTATCTACTTCTTTTAAATGAAAAACCACATCCGGATTAATTTTTTCGAAATTCAATAGTAAATCCGGAATTACATTTTGCATTGCAGAACCAACATAGCCAATTTTAAACTCTCCCTTTTTTCCTTTTTGAAATAATTTTGCATTATCTAAAGTACTCTTTAAAGACTTCAATTGTCCTGTAAATTCTTTTTGTAGATATTCACCCACTTTAGTTAAAACTACCTTTCTATTGTGTCTTTCAAACAAAATCACACCTAATTCTTCTTCTAAAATTTTTATTTGCCTGCTCAAACCTGGTTGAGAAATAAAAAGCTTTTCTGCAGCTTTTCTAAAATGCAATTCTTCAGCTACTGCTAAAAAATATCGAATGTGTCTTAACTCTATTTGATAATTCATAGTTATTAAATATAGTATTAAATAATATCATAAAGCATCAAAAGTAATGATAACTTTGTAAAAACACAACGCAACATAAAATGATATTCAATTACGGAATAGATCACTTGGACTTAAAAAAGGTTTTGCAGATTGCAAATAGTGAATTAAACACCACAATAAACAAAGAAGCCAAAGAGAAAATTAATTTATCAAGAAAAAAGGTAAATACAATTACTCAAAAAAATAAAGCCGTTTACGGCATAAATACTGGGTTTGGACCACTATGTGATGTGCAGATTTCACCAGAGGAAACCAACCTGCTTCAGAAAAATCTATTGATTACGCATGCAGTAGGTGTTGGTGAAATTATAGATAAACAATTATCTAAAATTATGATGATTTGTAAAGTTCATGCATTGTGTCAAGGGTTTTCTGGCGTTCGACTAAAATTAATTGAACGTATTCTTTATTTTATTGAAAATGATTTATTACCCACTGTCCCAAAACAAGGTTCTGTGGGGGCATCTGGTGATTTAGCTCCGCTTTCTCATCTATTTCTACCTTTAATTGGCGAAGGTGATTTTTGGGTTGAAGATAAAATCATACCAGCCAAAAAAGTTTTAAAAGACCACAATTTAAAACCTTTAGAATTACACGCCAAAGAAGGTTTGGGCTTGATAAATGGGACACAATTTATTTTGGCTCACACCATTTTAGGACTTTCAAAAATGAAATATTTATTAGATCTATCAGATGTTTCTGGAGCTATGAGTATTGAAGGCTATAAAGGAAGTGCCTCCCCTTTTAAAGAAGCTTTGCATAAAATTAGACCTTTTAAAGGAAGTATACACGTTGCTAAAAGAATGCGAATGCTATTCGAAAATTCACAAAATATAACTTCTCATGAAAATTGTGAACGTGTACAAGACCCATATTCAATGCGATGTATTCCTCAAGTTCACGGAGCTTCTAGAAATGCCTTTTACCATTTGGAAGAATTAGCAGAAATAGAAATGAATTCAGTAACAGACAATCCTATTATTTTAAGTGAGACTGAAGCCATTTCTGGCGGAAATTTCCATGGACAACCTTTAGCTATGGCCTTAGATTATTGCTCAATTGCTGCTTCTGAACTAGGAAATATAGCAGATAGACGCTGTTATTTACTTTTAGAAGGTAAATATGGTTTACCTAGATTATTAACCAAAAGTGGCGGGTTAAATTCTGGCTTCATGATTCCTCAATATACAACAGCAGCTTTAGTAACCGAAAATAAATCACTTTGTTTCCCCCCTTCTGCAGATAGTATTCCAACTTCTTTAGGACAAGAAGATCATGTTTCTATGGGAAGTATTTCTGGAAGAAAATTCAACCAAATTTTAGGTAATTTAGAAAAAATATTAGCAATTGAGCTAATGTACGCAGCGCAGTCTTTAGAATTTAGAAGACCGAACACTTTTTCAAAAATAATAGAAGAAAATTTTAAAATTATCAGAAAAAAAGTTGAGAAATTAGAAGACGATCGATTGTTAAAAGATGATATCAACAACATGATTCAATTGGTAAAAACGCAACAAATAATTGTAAAATAGAATAAAATGGATTTTAAAAAACAAATTTTACAAGGAATTCCAAATGAACTTCCATCAAAGAAGGCCTATCCAAAAAATGCAAACAGTGCCCCAAAAAGGAAAGATATTTTATCTTTAGATGAAAAAAAATTAGCATTAAAAAACGCGTTGCGTTACTTCCCAAAAAAATGGCATACGCAATTATCAAAAGAGTTTGCTAAAGAATTAAAAGAATTTGGCCGAATTTACATGTTCAGATTCAAACCCGATTATAAAATATACGCAAGAAACATTAATGAATACCCTGCACAATCTTTACAAACTGCAGCCATTATGTTAATGATTCAAAACAACTTGAATCCAGATATAGCACAACACCCAGAAGAATTAATTACGTATGGTGGTAATGGGGCAGTGTTTCAAAATTGGGCGCAATATTTATTGGTAATGCAATATCTAGCAACTATGACCACGCAACAAACCTTGCATTTATATTCTGGCCATCCTATGGGATTATTTCCTTCTTCAGAGAATGCTCCAAGAGTTGTAGTTACTAATGGAATGGTAATTCCAAACTACTCAAAACCCAATGATTGGGAAAAAATGAACGCATTAGGTGTTTCGCAATACGGACAAATGACAGCGGGTTCTTTTATGTATATTGGACCGCAAGGAATAGTTCACGGCACTACAATAACTGTAATGAATGCGTTTCGGAAAATTTTAAAAAAAGATGAAAACCCAAATGGAAAAATCTTTTTAACCGCTGGTTTAGGTGGTATGAGTGGCGCACAAACTAAAGCAGGAAATATTGCGGGCTGCATTACCATTTGTGCAGAAATAAATCCAAAAGCGGCAACAAAAAGACATCAACAAGATTGGGTAGATCTTTTAATTGATGATATTGATATTTTAGTTAAGAGAACCGTTCAAGCTCAAAAAAACAAAGAAGTAGTTTCAATTGCTTTTATTGGAAATATTGTAGATGTTTGGGAACGCTTTGACCAAGAAAATATTTTTATTCATATCGGCTCAGATCAAACTTCACTGCATATACCATTAACTGGAGGTTATTACCCTGTAGACTTATCTTACGAGCAATCTAACATCTTGATTAAAGAAAACCCCGATTTATTTAAAAATAAAGTTCAAGAATCTTTAAGAAGACATGCAAAATCAATTAACAATCATACCAAAAAAGGAACCTATTTCTTTGATTATGGAAATGCATTCTTATTAGAATCTTCAAGAGCTGGTGCAGATGTAATGGCTGCAAATAAAATTGATTTCAAATATCCATCTTATGTTCAAGATATTTTGGGTCCAATGTGTTTTGATTACGGTTTTGGGCCTTTTAGATGGGTTTGCGCATCAGGTAAACAAGAGGATTTAGATAAAACCGATGAAATTGCTTCTAGAGTTTTACAAGAAATTATGGAAAACTCTCCAGAAGAAATTCAATTGCAAATGCAAGACAATATCACTTGGATAAAAAATGCCAAAGCCAATAAAATGGTGGTTGGTTCTATGGCAAGAATTTTATATGCAGATGCAGAAGGAAGAATAAAAATTGCAAAAGCATTTAATGATGCGGTTTCTTTGGGTGAAATTGGTGCAATAATTTTAGGTAGAGACCATCATGATGTTAGCGGAACAGACTCACCTTTTAGAGAAACATCTAATATTTATGATGGTAGTAAGTTTACTGCAGACATGGCAATTCATAATGTAATTGGCGATAGTTTTAGAGGCGCAACTTGGGTTTCTATTCACAATGGCGGTGGTGTTGGCTGGGGCGAAGTTATTAATGGAGGTTTTGGCATGTTACTCGACGGAACAAAAGAGGCAGAAAAAAAATTAGAAAACATGCTTTTTTATGATGTGAATAACGGAATTGCAAGAAGAAGTTGGGCTAGAAATGAAGAAGCAATTTTTGCCATTAAAAGAGAAATGGAAAGAACACCAAATTTAAAAATTACTTTACCTAATTTAGTGGAAGAAAATCTATTAAACGATTTATTTTAATGAAATTACTTTTCAAAAATATTAAAGAATTAATTCAAATTAGAAATAATGAGGTTTCTTTTGTTTCTGGTGAAGAAATGAAAATATTACCAACTTTAAAAAATGCATTTTTACTAGTTGAAAATGGACTTATAGTTGATTTTGGATTGATGAAAGACTGCCCTAAAGCTGATAAAAATGAAACTATAGATGCTACAGGAAAAATGCTATTACCTTCTTGGTGCGATTCTCATACACATATTGTTTATGCAGGAAACCGAGAAAGTGAATTTGTAGACAGAATCAATGGCTTATCTTATCAAGAAATTGCGGAAAATGGTGGCGGAATTCTAAACTCCGCAAAAAAATTACAAAATACTTCTGAAGAAGATTTGTATAACCAAAGCAAACTACGATTAGAAGAAATTATTCAATTAGGAACTGGAGCTGTAGAAATAAAATCAGGATATGGATTAACAGAAAAAGCAGAGTTAAAAATGCTTAAAGTTATCAAACGGTTAAAAAAGAATTATCCACTTCCAATAAAAGCAACTTTTTTAGGTGCACATGCAGTTCCAGAAGAATTTAAAAATGATAAAAATGGGTATTTAGAAGTATTGATCAATAATATAATTCCTAAAGTTGCTGAAGAAAATTTAGCTGATTTTATTGATGTTTTTTGTGAAAAAGGATATTTTTCAGTTGATGATACCACACGTATTTTAGAAACAGGTAAAAAATATGGTTTGCAAGGTAAAATTCATGTAAATCAATTTAATGCAATTGGAGGCATACAAACTGGAGTGAAACACAATGCATTATCTGTAGATCATTTAGAAATAATGAAAGATGACGATATAGAAGATTTAAAAAATACTAAGACAATGCCGGTTGCATTGCCAAGTTGTTCCTATTTTTTAGGAATTCCATATACTCCTGCCAGAAAAATGATAGCTGCAGGATTGCCTTTGGCTTTAGCAACAGATTATAACCCAGGAAGTACTCCCTCTGGAAATATGAATTTTGTAATCTCCACAGCTTGCATTAAAATGAAAATGACACCTGAAGAAGCCATAAATGCTGCGACTATAAATGGCGCTTATGCAATGAATTTGTCAAATAAAGTAGGTTCTATTACCAAAGGTAAATTAGCAAACTTAATCTTAACAAAACCCATAAATTCTTATGGATTCATCCCTTATTCTTTTGGAAATCATCAAATTGAAAAAGTTTTTTTAAGAGGAGAAGAAATTAAAAAATAATATTTATGAGTTTCTTTGAAAATCTAAAAGTTGATTATCAAACAGGAAGTTTAGAAAACTACTCTGGAAGAAAAACCCAACTTGAAAATCAATATTGGTATCAAGAAATTAATGTTGCAGACATTACTTTAGAAAATCTTGATAAAACTACTGATATTGGAATTATTGGTTATGCTTGTGATGAAGGAGTAAGAAGAAATCAAGGTAGAATTGGAGCCAAAAATGGACCTAAAGAAATTAAAAAACAATTAGGAAAAATACCCACACATTTTAAGAACAAAACAATTATAGATTTTGGGAATATCACCTGCAAAAACGATCATTTAGAAGATTGTCAAGATGCATTATCAAAATCTATTTCAAAAATCATAGAAAACAAAACTTTACCAATTGCAATTGGAGGTGGCCACGATATTGCTTTTGCCAATTTTAATGGTATACAAAAAGCCTTAAAAAATAAGGCAAAACAAAATATAGGTGTTATCAATTTTGATGCTCATTTTGATTTACGTCCTGTTGAAAATATACCTAATTCTGGAACACCTTTTCATCAGATTTTATCAGAAAATAAAAATGTAAATTATTTTGTTATTGGCATTCAAGAACAGGCGAATACCAAAGAATTATTTGAAATTGCTTCTGCAAATAAAGTTGGCTTTGTTACTAATTTTGAATGTGAAAAATTTAGTGAAGTTTTACAAAAACAACTACATCAATTTATAAATAAAGTAGATTATCTATACATTACTATTGATTTAGACGGATTTTCATCGGCTTATGCACCTGGTGTAAGCGCTACCTCATCACTTGGCTTTTCACCATTTTTTATGTTTTCTGTATTGTCTTTTTTATTAAAAAGTAAAAAAGTGATTTCTGTAGATATTGCCGAATTAAATCCAAAATTTGATATTGACCATTCAACATCTAAGTTGGCAGCTAGATTGATAGATTTTATCGTTTTGAACCATAAAAAAACCTTTTAGAATTTGATTTCTAAAAGGTTTTTTACATTTATATATACGTTTTAAACTACTTCATTTTTTGAAGATTAGCCACTTCTAGTGTCGTCAACTCCCTCCATCTTCCTCTTGGCAAATTTTTCTTAGTTAACTCTGCAAAAATCACTCTATCTAATTTATTTACCTTGTAACCAACGTGTTCAAAAATTTTACGTACAATTCTGTTTCTACCAGAATGAATTTCTATACCAATTTCTGATTTTGGTTCTCCATTAACATAAGAGACTGCATCAATAAAAACTTTTCTGCCTTCTATAATTACTTCTCCACGAAGTTTTTCTAAATCTCTTAAATCTAATTTTTTATCTAGAGAAGCGTGGTATAATTTACGAACATTGTGTTTTGGGTGGGTCAATTTCTTAGCTAAATCACCATCATTGGTAAACAATAGTAAACCTGTTGTATTTCTATCTAAACGCCCTACAGGATAAATCCTTTCTTTAGAAGCATTTGCAATCAATTCCATTACTGTTTTACGACCACGATCATCATCCATAGTAGTAATATAATTCTTTGGCTTGTTTAAAAGAATATATTTTTTTTGTTCTGGAGTAATGGAAGTTCCGTCAAACTGTACAACATCATTTGGTTGTACCTTATAGCCCATTTCTGTAACCAATTTCCCATTCACTTGCACACTTCCATGCTCTATATAAGTATCTGCTTCTCTTCTTGAACAAATTCCAGAATTAGCAATATACTTATTTAATCGAATGCCTTGAGATTCATCTGCTTTTTTAGCAGGCTTCGCTTTATTGAAATCTTTCTTTGTGTTTTTTCTACTTAGAGGTGTACTTTTTTTACCTTCTTGTCGTCTTCTCGACGAGTTTTTATTTGAATTCATTATAAAAATTTTGACAAAGGTACTTAAAATGGTTGCTATTGCAATCTATCTATGACTTTTTCTAAAATAAGAGAAGTATCAATAAATACTAAAGAAAAAACACCTACCAACAAAAGTAATTTTAACACATTATGTAAAAACCTGTATTCACTCCTTTTTGTTGATTTGAATAAATAAAACCCAACAAATACTAAAGTTAATAAGGCCACATAAAAATAATATTTCATAGGGCCTAATTCAGGATAATTAAATAAAATCACTGTAGGAAATAAGGTGGAAACGAGTAACAAAAAACACAATTGTTTTGTTTTTTGCTCTCCATAAGTAACTGTAAATGTTTTGTAGTTGTTGGCAATTGCTCCTTTTATATTTTCTAAATCCTTTATTAATTCTCTAACCATTATTACTAAAAATAAGAAATTTGCATGGACAAAAATTATTTTTGAAAAATTCTTAAAATACACAAAAATGACAAAAAAAGGCAAAATTGTTAGCACTGTTGCCGAAATTAAACCTGTTAAAGGATATTTTTTTAGCTTGTGAGAATAAAACCAAATCCCAAAAATATAAACCGTAAAGAACAGAGCGGCCTTCCAAGAAACAAACAAACCAAAAATAAAACCTAAGAAATTAAGGCTAAAATAAAGGGTTAATTTTGTTTCTTGTTTCACATAATTGTCTATGCCAGTTTTTACAGGTCTATTAATTCTATCAATTTTACTATCGTAAAAATTATTAATAATGTAACCCGCAGCAACCACACAAACCGATGCTAAAACGATATATAATAAATGTAAATCAAAAATTACAGTGGATGCAGATTTATTTGGAGAAAAAATAAAAATTGAAGCTAAATACTGAGCGAAAATTAATATTAGAATATTATAACCTCTTACAACTGATAGTAAACTAAATATTTTTTTTAGAAAAGTCTTCTTTTTTGAAGAACTCATAGAAGTAGTTTTAGAACCTGTAAACCAATTCTAATTTGTAGTCTTTTAAACTTTCCTGAGCCTTAGGATAATCTTCTGTAAAGCCTAAAATATAACCTCCACCGCCAGAGCCACAAAGTTTTAAGTAATATTCGTTAGAATTTATACCTTTTTCCCAAACTTTGTGAAAAGCATCAGGAATCATGGGCTTAAAGTTTTTTAGGACAACTTTTGACAAACTTTTTACATTACCAAATAAAGATTTCAAGTTTCCGCTTAAAAAATCTTCGATACAAGCGTCTGTTGTTTTAGAAAATTCTTCACTTATCATTGTTCTGAAACCCTCGTTTTTCATCTTATTCATAAAGATGTTCACCATGGGCTCAGTTTCTCCAATTTGCTCTGAATCTAAAAGAAAAACGGCTCCCTTTCCCTCTTTTTGGGATGGAATACCCGCAGGTTCTAAATTATCTTTTGAATTGATTAAAATGGGTAAACTTAAATATGAATTTAAAGGATCTAAACCAGAACTTTTCCCATGAAAAAAAGATTCCATTAAAGAAAAAATCGATTTTAAATTCAACAATTTTTCTCTAGTTAAATTCTCTAAAATTGTGATTTTATCGTAAGCATATTTATCATAAATAGAAGCCACTAAAGCACCAGAACTACCTACTCCGTATCCTTGAGGAATTGAAGAATCAAAATACATTCCGTCTTCTAAATCTTTTTTAAATTCATCCAAATTAAAAGTTACTTTGTCCGAATTTAAACCAGCTATGTAATTAAAGAATTTAAATAAATTTTGGTTTGATGTTTTAGCCTTTGCATCTAAATCATTTGAAGTTTTTAAAGCTCCTCTGTAAGCATTAAACGGAATAGCTAAGCCTTTAGAATCTTTAATAATTCCATATTCTCCAAAAAGAAGAATCTTAGCATAAAAAAGTGGTCCTTTCATAGTTATCAATAATAACACAAAAATACGGAAATTTATGTTAATGAATTGTTATTAATCATTTTTGTAGAAAACCTTCCAAACACCAACTTTCTTACCATTTCTGTAGCCTCCTTTTTTTCTAATTTTACCATTTCTGTAATACTCTTTCCAGTTGCCTTCTCTACGTCCATTTTTACATTTTCCAACCTCTCTTAATTCTCCTGAATTATAATATTCATAAAAATTACCACCCATTTTTCCTTCAACAAAAAACACTTTTCTGTAAATAGTTCTTGATTTGTAAAAATAAGTCACTTCTCCCTCCAAATTATTCCCAATTTTATAATAAACAGCTTGGTCTTGAGTTGTTTTTTCCAATTTTTCATTCAACCAAACTGTTTGTTGAGCAGTTAAAGAAACTGATAAAAAACTAATGATTAGAAAAAGGGTAAATGTTGATTTTTTCATAATGAATTTACTTCAGTAAAAATAAGTTTTAAATTTGTTTGCCCCCAAAACCCGCTTCATCACAAATATATTGTTTTTTCTGACAGAATTTAGATAACTCATTTTCAATAAATTGCAATATGTTTTCTTTTTCTTTTTGAGGAAATAGTACGTGTACATTTGCACCTGCATCTAAAGTAAAACAGATATTACTATTTTTTTCTTGACGATATTCCCAAATTCTATTTATAATTTCTAACGTATTTGGTTTCATCAAAATAAAATAAGGATTGCTTGTTAACATCATCGCATGTAATGTTAAGGCTTCACTTTCAACCAAATTAATGAAACTTTCAATATCTCCATTTTGTAAAATTGTTGCCATTTTACCCAAGTTTTCATTAGCTTGTTTAAAACGATTTTCAGCATAAGGGTGGTTATGCATCAAATTATGCCCAATTGTACTTGAAACTTGCTTTTCACCTTTATCAACTAATAAAATTACATCTTGATAATTACTAAAAATAGGATGAACTTTATTTGGGAATTGAACACCAAACAAATCTGAACTTCCTTCAATATCAGGATGTTTACCCCAAACAACCAAAGGACCTTCTATACTTCTACTCGCAGAACCAGAGCCTAATCTTGCTAAAAACGAGGCTTTTTTATTGATAAATTCTGATGATAAATTTGGATTCATTTCTTGCTCTAAACTCATTAAACACATTGAAATTGCACTCAAACCACTTGCAGAAGAAGCAATTCCACTGGAATGCGGGAAAGAGTTTTCTGAGTTTATTATCATTTTATAATCAAAAATATAAGGGCAATAGGCTTCAATTCTATTGAAAAATTCTGCAATTTTAGGCTTGAATTCTTCTTTTTCTTTTCCTTCAAAAAACAAATCAAAATTGGCAATATCTGATTTTTGCTGTTTTACAAAATCAATTGTAGTAATGGTGTGACAATTATTTAAGGTGAAGCTTATAGAAGCGTTTTTAGGAATTTGAGGATTATGTTTTCCCCAATATTTTACCAAAGCAATATTACTTGGAGTTTGCCAAGTATAAGAGGCTTTATCAACAAATTTTAAATCGGATTTTACTAAAAATTGAGCTGTATTCAAAGTCTTTAAATTTATTACAAAGATAAAGTTTACCCTATACTTGTGCTAATTTTTGTAAAACGGATTCCTTATAACTCCTACTTATTGGTAACGCCTTTTTATTAATTTCTATAAATTCATTTGTATATGAGTTAATTTTATTGAGGGGAACTATAAAAGACCTATGAATCCGAATAAAATTCTTGTTCAACTTTTCTTCCAAATTAGTTATTGTTTCTCTTGTAATGATTGTTTTTTCTGCTGTAATTATTTTAACATAATCACTTAAACTTTCAACATATAAAATGTCCTCAAAATCTACTTTTACCATTTTCCTTTCAGATCTCACAAACATAAAAGTGCTACTAGTTATCTCCATTTTACTTGTTGGCGAAATCTTTTCGATAGCCTCTAAAAAACGATCATAAGCAAAAGGTTTTAATAAATAATCAACCGCTTGTAATTTAAAACCATCAACCGCATATTCTCTATAAGCTGTCGTAAAAATAATTTTTGATTTTTTATTGATAATTTTTGCCAAAGTTAAACCAGATATCTCTGGCATATTTATGTCTAGAAAATATACATCTGCCGTATTTTCTTGCATAAAAACCAAAGCCTCTGAGGCATTTTTAAAAGTCTCAATTATATCTAAGTTTGGAGTTTTGTTTATGTAAGAAATTAATATTTCTCTCGCCATTGGCTCATCATCTACAACAACACATTTTAAATTATTTTTCATTATTTATTGGTGTTTTTAATTTGATGACAAAAGAATTTTTATTGTCATTAATTCTTAGTGAGTATTCATTATCATAAATCATTTTTAATCTTGATTTTATATTCTCTAACCCTATCCCTTTTTTGGAATTTAAAGATTTTATAGCAGAATTTTCTAGCTCAAACACTAAGCAATCATCTTTCACTTCTAATTTAATTTTTATTGTTAAAACACCATCTAATTGTTTACCGTGTTTAAAGGCATTCTCCACAAAAGGCAATAATAACATTGGAGGCACTTGAATGGCGCTATTAAAAATAATATTAGAAAAATCAATATTTAAACTGTCTTGAAATCTACTTTTTTCTAAAGCAATATAATTTTTTATGTGATTCACTTCATCTTTAAGAAATACCTTTGGCTTATTCACTTGGTACAATATATAATCTAATAAATTAGATAATTTTAAAATCATTTCAGGGGCTTCATCAGATTTTTTTAATGCAAAACCATAAATAGTATTTAAGGTGTTAAATAAAAAATGTGGGTGAATTTGCATCTTTAAAAATTTTAATTCTTGTTCTTTCAGTTTTAGCTGAGTTTGTAAAAATTTATTTTCTATCGTTTTTTTTTCTTCTAAAGATTGATAATTATATTTTAAAATTTTAAAACTGCTTGCTAAGGCAATCATTAACAAAACACATACAATTATTACACCAGAATTTTTAGTTAATGCTGGCATTTTTTGAAATTCTAAATTAAAGAAAAACACAAAGCCAAAAACCACGGTCATTAAAACCGCACACACAATAAAAACTAAAGCATAACAAGCATATAAAGTGAAAATTTTATATTTTTTTTGTATTAGAAATTTTGGTATCAGTTGGTGTGTAAAATAATAAGCAGCAACAATTGTTATTGAACTTAAAATTAAAGAAAACCAAAAAATAAATTCTTTATTCTGAGAACCAACACTAAAAAAAGAAAAGAAAAACAGCCACACTAAAGCCCAAAAAAAGAAGTCAAAAAGATAGACTTTCATAATTTTATAGGCGGTTTTCTCCATTTTACAAATTAACAATTATTATCTCTTGATTTACTTAAAAATAGACGAATACCAAAATTGTGATTGGTTTTTACGAATTTAAACCTATTTATATCAATTCATTTAAATGTGTAGAAACGAATCGCAAACAGGTTGTTCGTCGCATTTTAAATTTCAAACTGTTTTTACTGAATACTTTTGCTGTATAATTCTAAAAACAATATTATGAATTTTATCATGAATGGTGGACCAATATTTATGGTTCCTTTAGTAATCCTATTAATTATCATTTCAATTCTTTTTCTTAAGAGTATAAAGAACAATTCTGAAAAAAACAGGAAATTAATTAACTCATTAGCTTTATTCTCTTTTGTGTTTGGTGTATTGGGCTTTATTGTGGGTTTAATAGGAGCTCTAGAAATAATTTCTTTGAGCAACAATACTGTATCTCCACAAGTTTTAGCTGGTGGTTTTAAAATTGGATTAATATCTCCAACTTTTGGTACAATTATATTCTTAATTGGAAAATTATTTGGAATAATTTTAACCTCTAAAAACAATTAAATATTATGAGAATGCCTTTAATCGATTTCTTAACAAATGGAGACTTAAAATTTGTTCTTATTTTAATTACCTTTTTTGGATTATCTCTTTTTTATTTTTTTCAAAAAATAAAAAACAAAGAAAATCAAAACTATTACAATCAAAAAATTAATAAACTTGTAATCTGGAGTATATTTATTAGTATATTTTCCTTATTACTAGGGTTATTGCACAGTTTCTATTTTATTTCTAAAGCTAACGGAATTGCGAACAATTTACTTTTTGCAGGCTTAGCAAATGTTATCATTACTCCAACTTTAGGTGTAGTCATTGCAATGATAAATAAATTATTAGCCACACCAATAAAAGAAAAAAACAATGATTAAAGTAGTAATCAGTATATCACTTTTTATTTTTTCAAGTATTTTAAATTCTCAAAAAAAAGGAAATGAACTTAGAGATAACGGTGAACTTGAAAAAGCAATAAAAGCTTACAAAAAAGAAATAAAAATAGCTGGGAGTAATTATGAAAGAAATTACAACGTAGCTTGCATTTATGCCATTATGTATAAAAAAGATAGTGCCTTTCACTATCTCAATATTGCTTTGAAAAATCATAAAACACTATGGCCTTTATCAGATAATGATTTGTATCCGCTAACAGATGATAAAAGATGGTTGGCAATTGAAGATAAACTTTTAAAAAACAACCAATTAATTGATAACAAAATAATTGATATTGAATACACAAAGAAATTACTTAGACTTATTATGAAAGATCAAGTTTTAGACTATCACATGGATATGGCTAAAAAATATTTCTATAAATTAAGTAAAGCGCCTCACTGGTATTATCCTATAGCTCAAATGAAAAAGGAAATAGCATCTGAAAATTATAATACTATGGAAAAATTAATCGCTGATAAAGGATGGCCAAAATATTCAAATGTTGGGAAAATTGCTGCTGATGCGCCTTTATTGGTGATAAATCATCATACAGATGATCATGTAAGAGTAAAATATATTGATATCATTAAAGAAAATTGCCTCAACAATGAAGGAAGTTGCTTGGAATTTGCAAAAATTAAGGATAGAATATTGGTTAATGCTAATAAAGAACAAATGTATGGAATGCAATTTACTTATGATGATCAAAGAAATCTAATTCCTTTTCCAATTCAGAATCCAGAACTTGTAGACCAAAGAAGAAAAGAAATAGGTTTAGAACCTCTTAAAAAATATCTAAAAAGAAAGATCAACTATGATTTTAATGTAGCACAAACTAAAATTTAAAGTCAATCCCCCAAAAAGCATCATTTTTAAAATTTTAAAATGATGCTTTTTTGTTTGTATTTTTGTAACAAATGAAAACCAAAAAAGTCTTTTTGTTATTAAATGGTACACCTCCCAATACAGTTCCAAATACTTCCATTTATGATGTGGTTTGCGCAACCGACGGCGCTTATCAATATTTAAAAGAAAATAACATTAAACCAGATTTTATTACTGGCGATTTTGATTCTCTTGAAACTATTCCTAACAACGTTAAAGTGATTCACACTCCAAATCAAGATTTAACAGATTTTGATAAAATACTTCAAATTTTATTTGACCAAGATTTTTACCAGATTGATGTTTATGGAGCAAGTGGAAATGAACAAGATCACTTTTTAGGAAACCTGCACACTGCCATTCAATGGAAAAACAAATTAAAACTTACTTTTTTAGACAATTATGGCTGTTATTTTTTAGCTGATAAAATTACAATTATTACTGATTGTAAAAATAAAGTTGTTTCATTAGTTCCATTTCCTTCAGTAGAAAAGATAACTACAGAAGGTCTACAATACCAATTAAATAATGAAGATTTAGTTTTTGGAAAACGTATTGGAACAAGAAATAAAGCCAAAGAAAATAAAATTAAAATTACTTTTGAAAGCGGAAACTTATTCCTTTTTATAAATGAGCAAAACAATGAATAGAAAAATAAAATTATTGTGGGATTTTAGAGGGCCTGATGCCAAAGAAACAGCAAAACACCATACAATTCATTTAAAAGAGTTTGCAATAATTGAAAAACTCAACTTTCATGAAATTGATATTCAAGAAAAAAATCCGATGTTATGTTCTGCATTTATTACAGTCGATGAAAAAGACATGAAAATATATAGAGATGCTTTAAAACCAGAGAGAGGTGAAATTGCATAACAACCAATAAAATACTAAGATGAATCGTTTAAAGATTTTTTTAAATTCAATATCAGAATTATCTGAAGAAACATGGAAAGAGGTTCTCCCTTTGTTTACAAAAGTGGAATTATCTCCGGGAGATTTCTTTGTGAAGGAAAATGTTTATGCCAAAAAAATTGCTTTTTTAGAAGAAGGAATTATTAGAGCTTTTTTTACAAATAAAGAAGCAAAAGAATATAACAAACAATTTTTTGTAGACGCTAGTTTAATTGGCGCATACTCATCTTTACTAACCAATGAAAGAAATAAAATACCTCAACAAGCGCTTTCTAAATGTATACTTTGGGAAGCAAAATACTCAGATATAAAAAAACTATTTAAAAAATTCCACGATTTTGAAAAGCTTGGAAGAAAAATAGCTGAATATTATTTTCTAGAAAAAGAAAGGAAAGAACTAGAAATGGCATTACTAAATGCTACAGAAAGATATTTACTCTTCAAAAAAAGGTTTCCTAATTTAGAGCAAAAGATTCCTCAATATCATATTGCATCCTATTTGGGAGTTACTGCCACGCAATTAAGCAGACTAAGAAATAAATTACTCAAAGAATAGCCAAAAATATTTCTTTACCTATGTAAACCAGTTTGTTAATCTTAAGATAGAATTTTGTCATTCATTATAAACACTATAATTATGACAGTTAAAAAGAAAACAAAAAATAAGAATAAGCTATTGGCATCTTTAGCACTATTAGCTTTATTCACCATATTATTTAAATCTTGTGGCATTAAGCCTAATTCATGGCAACCTCCTACAAAACCCGAGTTTACAGACAAACTAAAAATAAACAAGGAGTTGTTATCTTCTCAAAAAATAGACTTAAACGGATGGTATGGTCCTGAAGATATATTATTTGATGATGAAGGAAATATGTATTGTGGAGTTCATATTGCAGAGAATGATTTTAGTGATGGTAAAATATTAAAAATAGCATCTAATGGAGAAGTAGAAATTTACTACGATGCAAATTCATGGGTTGCAGGGTTGCATTTTGATGCAAATAACAACTTAATCGCCTTAAGTCATAAAGAAGGCCTTATCAGTATATCTCCTCAAAAACAAGTTACAGTTTTAGCAAAAAAAGATGAAAAGGGAAGAGAGTTTTTAATTCCAAATGGATTAGATATTGCCTCAGACGGAAATATATATTTTTCCAATACTTCCCATCAATCAGCCTACAATGTAAAATTTGGTAGAAAATTAATTATGGAGCTAAAAGAAGATGGAGGTTTATATAAATACAACCCAAAAACAAATAAAGTTTCAACTTTAATAGATGGTACTTATTTTGGCAACGGTGTTGTTTTGTCTAAAAATGAAGATTTCTTACTACTTACAGAAACATCAAAATATAGAGTATTAAAATATTGGTTAAAAGGAGATAAAAAAGGGACTCAAGAAATTTTTATGGATAATTTACCTGGTTTTCCTAATGGAATATCAATAAGAGAAAACGGCAGTTTTTGGCTTGGATTTTCTACTGTAAGAAATGATATGTTAGACAACATTCACTCTAAAAAGTTCATGAAAAAAGTAACCTTTCGCCTTCCAGAGTTTTTACAACCAAAACAAGAAGCTTTTGGTATGATTTTAAACGTATCCGAAAAAGGAGAAATTATTTCAGCCTTGTTTGATGATTCTGGCAAAATTATCCCAGAAGCCGGAGCTGTGAAACAAAATAAAAACACCTTGTATATTGGAGGAGACAATCTACCATATATCGCATATTATTCAATTTCAAAAGATTAAAATCGTTTTTAAAATATACCTAAATTTTATGTAACAATTCGTAAAAAGAAAAGTCTATACAGTAAGACAAATTTTATTTTAAAAAAATCAAAAATGACAAATAAAAAACTTACTTATTTCACAATTATTATTTTTTTAGCTAACATTTTACTCACATCTTGCGAGTCAGATGATAATCTACAAGAAAGTCAAGAAATGCCAGTATTTTCAGAATCAGACTTATCCACAATACATGGTGATTCAGAAAAATCTTGGAAAATTACAGAGGTAATTAATTTTTGGTATAACCCCAATTATGATTTAGAAATTGAGCTCTCTTGTCTTGAAGATGACGTATATACTTTTTCGAGTACAGACAATACTTTTTCGGTTGATTTAGGAGACGAAAGGTGTTTCCCTGATGGGGAAGAAATATTTGACGGCGAACTAGGTTTAATGGATACTTCAAAAGGAGACACCATATACCTTAGATACAGCAGAGGGTACAACAGCAATAATGGAGGAATTTCATTAGGAGGAATTTCAATAAGATATTATGCGCTGGCTGAACTCTCAGAAAACAGAATGGTCTTCTATAGAGAAGATTTAAATAATGATGGAGAATATTTAGATGCTTTGGTATTCGAAAAAATCTAATTACAAAAATTAAAAGCTATGAAAAACAGAAAAATTATTTATTTATCACTGATAACAATTATTTCAAGTATATTTTTTGTTGCTTGTAATTCAAAAGAAGACGACTTAAACCAAAAAACTTCAATTCCTTTATTTGATCAATCAGTTATAGAAACCATTCAGGGCGTAAATGAAACAACTTGGCGAATTGCAGAAGTAATTTCTTCTTACAATAATGATGATGGTTTTTTCCTAAGTACAGCATGTTTAAGTGACGACAAATACACTTTTAAGCCTGGAATTGAAGATATAGAAGTTACCCTTGGAAATAAAATGTGTTATGATGAAATAAGCGATAGTGAGAGCTTTGAAGCAAAAATAATTTTCAGCGAAAATAAACAAACCATACAATTACTTTTTAAAGATTGTATGATTCAAAAAGATGGACAATATGATTATAAAACCTGTTTTATTAGCGAATATTACTTGGCAGAATTAACAGAAGATAGAATGGTTTTTTATTCTGATCAGTCTGAATTTATTGGAGAATATACAGAAGCTCTCGTATTTGAGAAAATATAAAGCTGCATCTGTGGTACATGGAAACTACACTTCACAAAAAAATCGCTAAGATTATACTTAGCGATTTTTTTATAACTGTTATTTTAACTTAGTTATTTCCACTTTATGCCACAACCAATACTTGGCTTTTGGTTTTCTAAAGCAGGTTTATGCTGTAATAAATTATCCATAGCTTTTCTCATATCTTTACCTGTAACAGGTCTTCCATTTTCTGGTCTAGAATCATCTAATTGACCGTGATAAACTGATTTCAGATCACTATCAAAAAGATAAAAATCTGGTGTACAGGCTGCATCATAAGCTTTGGCAACATTCTGTGTTTCGTCGTATAGATATGGAAATGGATATGCCAAATCATAAGCCAATTTCTTCATTAAATGAGGCGCATCTTGTGGATAATTTACAACATCATTACTGCTAATTGCAATAAATTGAATCCCTTTGTTTTGATATTGGTTTGCCATTTTCACAAGTTCTTCATTTACATGAATTACAAAAGGACAATGATTGCAAATAAACATGATTAAGGTTCCTTTTTCTCCTTTTAAATCATTTAGAACATACTGTTTATCGTCAACTGTATTTATCAAATTAAAATCAGGCGCTTTTTTACCCACATTAAATTCATTAGATTCTGTTCTTGCCATAATTTATTTTTAAGTATTTGCCAGAGCTTTGGCACAAATATAGCCACCTGTCCAAGCATTTTGAAAATTAAAACCTCCAGTTACTGCATCAATATTTAGTATTTCACCAACAAAAAATAGATTATTATGTAATTTACTTTCAAATCTTTTAAAATCTATCTCTTTTAAATCCAAACCACCTGCAGTTACAAATTCTTCTTTAAAAGTAGTTCTTCCGTTGGCATTATAAACACCTTTTGTTAATTGATTTGCTAATTTTTCTAATTGATTATTTTTAGTGTCTGCCCAATTATAATTGGCTTTTATATCAGAAAATAATACCAAACGTTCCCATAATCTTTTGGGAATTTCTGCAAATGGAGATTTTAGAATCACCGTTTTTCTTGGCTCTTTCTTTTTTAAATTTAATAAAACATTAAACACCTTTTCTTTTGGTCTAGACAACCAATTAACCTCAACATTATATTGATACTTTTTATCCGCTAAAATTCTTGCACCAAAAGCAGAAAGTTTTAAAACCGCTGGACCACTCATACCCCAATGTGTAATTAATAAAGGTCCTGAAGCTTCTAATTTAGTATTTACAATTTTTACGGTTGCTTTAGGGACAGATATGCCTAGTAAATCTGTAATTCGTTTATCATTAATATTAAAAGTGAATAAAGAAGGAACAGGTTCTATTATAGAATGATCTAATGTTTTGCATAATTCCCATACCTTTTTTGAACTTCCTGCCGCAAACACTATTTTATCCGCAGAAAAATCTCTGTTTTTGGTTTTTAAAATCCATTTATTCTCTTTTTTATAAACATGATTTACACCACAGTTTGTAATCACTTTAATTCCAAGTTTGTCAACAGCATTTTGAAAGCAATCTATAATGGCTTGACTTGTATTTGCTTCAGGAAAAACCCGATTATCATTTTCAATTTTTAGTGGAACCCCTCTATTCTCGAACCACTCAAAAGTATCACCAGTCATAAATTGATGAAAAGGTCCTAATAATTCTTTTTTACCTCTTGGATAGAATTCAGTCAAATCTTTTGGAACAAAACATGCGTGCGTAACATTACATCTGCCTCCTCCAGAAATTCGAACCTTTTGTAAAACATCCTTTCCCTTTTCAAGAATAGTAATATCTAGATTTGGGTCATTTTCTTTTGCGTTTATCGCTGTAAAATACCCTGCTGCTCCTGCTCCAATTATAATTACTTTCTTCATAAAATCATTTCCGAAAAAGTTAAGATGGTATCATATCCTTTATTTTTAAAATAAGCTGGCGTTTTTTCATTACCCGTAGCTAAAATAAAATCTCCTCCCCAAGCGCCTAGACTTTTAATTTCTCCAAAATAATCTGGAAATAATATTTGTTTAACAGGTTTTATTTTAATGATGGAACTGATAATTTGTTCGTGCTCCACAATCAATTTATTGAAATCTTGAATTGATGAAGCATTTAAAAATTCGTTAGTTATTTCTGAAATTCTTTTTATTTGAGAACTCAGATCTTTATCAGTTTCTCTAAATTTTGCAATTCCTTCTTTTGAATCTTGCTTTTGATTTAAGTGAATAAAAAAGATATTTGATTTAAAGTATGGATTAAATTCAACAGTTTTTACAACTGGCTTATCACTTTCTATTTGATACAAAATAGGTGTATTATTTTGAGCACAAGCAATATCATAACCACTGCCTTTAAAAGAATTCCAAAGTAATTGAAACGCATCTATGTTTGCCCAACTTGCAACAGAATTAATTAATGTTGATGAACTCCCTAAACCCCAATTTCTGGGAAAAGTCAATTTTGTTTTTACAATAAAACCTCCGTCTGTTTTTAAAAAATCTGGATTTAACCTTTTCGCTTCTTGCAAAATCTCTAATAAAGTTTCTGCAATCATTTCTGCACTTCCTTCTTTATCCGAATTAAAAGTGCAACTCGACAGCCGTAATTTGGGTAAATCAAAAACTGCTTCAAACCAACAGTCTGCTTCATGTGTAAAACTTGCCCAGATAATTTGTGGCTCTTTAATTTTTTCAATAATTAAGTCTTGCCCAAATTTAGTTGGCATTGCCAAAGATTGAGCTCCGTCTAAAACTAGATACTCACCCGTTAATAGTAATTTTCCGTTTGAATAAAAGTTCATTATAATAAATTGAACTGTTTAAAATGATGAGTAAAATGCTTTCTATGGAATTTACACCAATAATCATAATCTAATTCTCCAAAAAACGGATGATTCTCTGTTGTATCCTTTTTAAAATGAGATTCAAAATCACCTATTTGTAAAACTAAATCTTTTATAGCTGCTTCAATTGTATCAAATTTTTCTTTGTTAGGTTCATCCGACAAAATAGAGGCTTTAAAACCAATTTGTAATTCACTTTCCGTATCTAAAAATGGCTTTCTTCTTGATGATTTTTCATCAGAAACAAAATAATCGGCAGCAAGATTTCCATTAGAAATCTGCATTATCAAACTTAAATGTTCTATAACTTGTTGTCCATTCATTTTGCCAAACAGAGGCTTTGTTTCTTTGGTTAACAAACCTAATTTGGTACTAATCTCATCAATATTTAAAAAATCTACCCATTTTATTTTTGGCTTTCTTAATGCCGTTAACTTACTTACTACAGCTGAGTGAGAAACCGTTTTTTGATCAAAATAACTAGTTACTTCTTTCTTTTCTTCTTCATTTGCACCCAATTGTGTTAATATATTTTGCAAATGCATTTTCATATGACCATGCTGAATTCCTTTTGTTGTAAGAGCTCTCAATGCTGCAAAATTTTGTGCCAATCCTGCTGCTGCCATAATCTGCATCAGTGTTCTTGCAGAAGGTTTCTGCAACATTTCTAAAGATAGTTTAGCCATAGGATGCAGTGCTGTTAATCCTCCAACTGTTCCCAAAGCCAAAGGTATTTCTATCCAAAATCTAAAAATACCATTATCAATGCTGCAATGAGATAGGCTTGAATAGCTACCATTTCTAGAAGCATATGCGTGTGCACCGGCCTCAACAGCTCTAAAATCATTTCCTGTTGCCAACACCACAGCATCAATACCATTCATAATACCCTTGTTGTGTGTAACTGCTCTGTAAGGTTCTATCTGAGCTATTTTTACAGCTTGGTAAAATTTCTCAGCAAACTTCTGAGGATTTTCTCCTCCTAATTCTTCAATTTTACAACTTACCTCTGCCCTTACCAAACACTCAGGAACATAGTTTGATAAAATACTCATTATAATTTCTATGTCTTCCTTTTCAAACTTATTTGCAATTGCTTCTAAACAAGAGTTTATAAAATTTGCACCCATTGAATCTTTCGTCTCAAAAGTCACATGCAATTGATAATAATTATCTAATTTTTCAGTCTTATCTATCAGTTCAATATCTAAAATACCACCACCTCTTTTTTCCATATTTCTGGTAATTGAAGCTGTGGCTGCAAATAATTCTGTTTTATTTTTTGCGAAATAATGTTCTAAATCATTTTTATCACCAGCAAAAAGAAAATGCACTTGTCCAATTTTGGTTGTACCCAAAACTGTAGTTTTAAAACCTCCTCTGGTACTCCAAAACTTGCCTACCAAAGAAGCTGCTGCAACTACAGAACTCTCTTCAACAACCATAGGTATTGCATAGATATTTTTATTGATTAAAAAATTAGGAGCAATCCCAAATGGCAAATAAAAATTAGAAATGGTATTTTCTATAAAGTCGTCATGTAATTTTTGTAAATCTTCATCCGTATTCCAATATTGCTTTATTGTATTTAAAGTTTCAGATGTATTATGAAAGTAATTTTTAGATAACCAATTGATTTTTTCTTCTTTAGTAAACTTCGAAAATCCTGAAATAAATTTGCTCATTTATGTGTCTATAACCTATCAAGAACAAATATAATTCAATCCATTCATAAAATATGAATTAATCAAGATTTCTACTTTTTACAACAATTTTTTACAGATTTTTCCGTAAACTTGGCAAACATTTATTAAATCTTAAGTTTTAAATGAAAAAAATAGTCTTTTTAGCAACTATCCTGTTCTTATTGAATGGTGAAAAAATTACAGCACAACAAGCTAATCAAAACACAAAAACCCAAGAAATAACACTAGAAGAAATTTGGAATGGTACTTTTTCAGCCAAAAGAATGAATTCTCTAAATTCCATGAATGGAGATTTTTACGCTGTTTTAAACTACGACAGAAATACGGGAGCTACCACCATAGATAAATATAGTTATAAAACTTTAGAAAAGGTAGAAACAATTCTAAGCAGTAACGAATTACAAGAGGTAAACAGCTTTTCTTCATATAGTTTTAACAATGATGAAACTAAAATAATTTTAGGCACCAACTTTGAAAAAATCTTTAGACGTTCTTTTAAAGGCACATTTTATGCTTATGACATTGCCTCTAAAGAACTTACTTTAATTGGTAAAGAAATTCAAGAACCTGTTTTTTCTCCTGATAATGAAAAAGTAGCTTTTGCCAAAAACAATAATCTTTTTATCAAAAATGTAAAAACTAATGCAGTTACTCAGGTTACCGTAGATGGAAAAAAGAACAGTATTATTAATGGAATTACAGATTGGGTTTACGAAGAAGAGTTTGCTTTTGTTAGAGCTTTTGAATGGAGCAACAATAGTACATATTTAGCTTACTTACGTTTTGATGAAACTAACGTACCCACGTTTTCTATGGATATGGTTGGTTCGGAATTGTATCCAAGTCAGCAGGTATTTAAATACCCAAAAGCTGGTGAAGAAAATGCAAAAGTTAGCTTACACATGTACAATGTTTCAAAAGCAAGCAAAAAACAAATTTCCTTAGGTGATTACGAGTACATTCCAAGAATTAAATGGTCTAACAGCGATGATATTTTGGTGGCAACTACCTTAAATCGTCATCAAAATAATCTAAACTTATTCAAAGTAAATGCTTTAAACAACACTACCACTTTATTACTTAATGAGACTGATAAAGCCTATGTTGATATTACGGACAACTTAACTTTTTTAGTGGATAATTCATTTATTTGGACAAGTGAAAAAGAAGGTTATAACCACATTTATCATTATGATTTTAATGGAAAACTAATCAATCAAATTACCAAAGGAAATTGGGAAGTAACAAATTATTATGGTTTTAACGAGCGTAAAAAAACCATTTACTATCAATCTGTAGAAAATGGATCAACCAATAGAGGAGTATATTCTATTGGATTAGATGGGCGAAAAAAGAAACTTTTAAGTAATAACGATGGACAAAATAATGCTGCTTTTAGCACAAATTTAAACTACTTTATCAACACCTTTTCTTCTTCAGATACACCACCAATTTACTCTCTATTTTCCGATAAAGGAAAAATGATTAAAGTGATTAAAGACAACACACAATTAAAAGAAGATTTATCAGCATACAAATTGAGTCCCAAAGAATTTTCTACTATAAATATCAATGGAAATGAATTGAATATGTGGATGATAAAACCTTTAGGTTTTGATAAAACTAAAAAGTATCCAATGCTAATGTTTCAATATTCTGGACCAGGTTCTCAACAAGTGGCTAATAGATGGAATGGAGCTAATGATTATTGGCACAATATGTTGGCTCAAAAAGGTATGATTGTGGTTTGTGTAGATGGAAGAGGAACGGGTTTAAAAGGTGCAAACTTTAAGAAAGTAACCCAAAAAGAGTTGGGCAAGTATGAAGTTGAAGATCAAATTGCAGCAGCCAAAGCATTGGCAAAAAGAAGCTATATTGATGAAGATAATATTGGTATTTGGGGTTGGTCTTATGGTGGTTTTATGAGTACCAATTGCCTGTTAAAAGGCAATGATGTTTTCTCTACGGCAATTGCAGTGGCTCCAGTTACTTCGTGGCGTTTTTACGATTCTGTATACACAGAAAGATATATGCAAACTCCACAAGAAAACGCAAGCGGATATGATGACAATTCACCAATTAATTATGCTGATAAATTAGAAGGAAATTATTTATTGGTGCATGGTACAGGAGATGACAATGTACACGTACAAAATTCTATGAGAATGATAAACGCCTTAATAGCAGCTGATAAACAATTTGATATGTTTATTGTTCCAGACAGAACACATGGTATTTATAAAGGAAAAAATACACGATTAAATTTATACACTAAAATGACAAATTTTATTGAAGAACATTTAATAGAAAAATCAAATAAATAAAACTAAAAGGAAAAACTTATGTCAACTAAAGCAATTAAATTACCACACGAAAAAGAACTATTTGGTCATCCAGTAGGCTTGTATGTATTATTTTTCACAGAAATGTGGGAACGTTTTTCTTATTACGGAATGAGAGCACTGTTGGTTCTCTATTTGACATCTAAAACTACCGATTTAAATCCAGGAGTTGGTTGGTCACAAGGTGATGCATTAGCATTATATGGCTGGTACACAGCGCTAGTATATATTATGTCAATTCCTGGAGGTATTTTAGCTGACAAATTTTTAGGACAAAAAAAATCAGTTATAATAGGGGCAATTCTTTTAGTTATTGGCCATAGTGTGCTTGCAATCGAAGCAATGTGGGCATTTTATACCGGTCTTGGATTTATAATTTTAGGAGTTGGTTGTTTAAAACCTAATATTTCAACAATGGTTGGGGGTTTGTATAAAAAAGGTGACGTTAGAAGAGATAAAGGGTTTACAATATTCTATATAGGAATTAATATTGGAGCATTTTTATCAGGATTAGTTGTTGGTTATGTAGGAGAAGTTCATGGATGGCATTATGGTTTTGGATTAGCAGGAATTTTAATGATTTTAGGTTTAATACAATTTTTAGCAGGTCAAAAATATCTCGTGCATGTTGGAAATTATTTAGGTAAATCAGATAAAAAAGAAGATCAAGAAGCTTACAAAAAACCTCTTAATAAAGTTGAAAAAGATAGAATTATTGTTTTACTAACCTCTTTTTTGTTAATAATAGCATTTTTTGCTGCTTTTGAGCAAGCTGGTGGATTGATGAATATCTATGCTAGGGAAAAGACAAATAGAATGTTAATGGGGTGGCAAGTTC
>CAJWAC010000030.1 GCA_913020555.1 uncultured Polaribacter sp.
GAGCTTCTACCGAAGTATAACCCCTCCTCTTAACCTTCCGGCACCGGGCAGGTGTCAGACCCTATACATCATCTTTCGATTTAGCAGAGTCCTGTGTTTTTGATAAACAGTCGCCTGGGCCTATTCACTGCGGCTTCTTTCCGAAGAAAGTAAGCGTCTCTTCTCCCGAAGTTACGAGACTAATTTGCCTAGTTCCTTAGCCATGAATCACTCGAGCACCTTAGTATTTTCTACTTGACTACCTGTGTCGGTTTGAGGTACGAGTAATATATATCTAAGTTTAGAGGTTTTTCTTGGGAGCATGATTACATCTTTATCCACTCATCCGAAGATTTATGGTACTATCTGATTTCAGCACAAATAATGGATTTACCTATAATTTGTATACCTATATCATTTAACGTACTATTCCGTCAGTACGCAAGATTTTCACTTCTCCGTCACCCCATCACAATATATATTAGTACAGGAATATTAACCTGTTGTCCATCGACTTCCCCGTTTGGGTACGCCTTAGGTCCCGACTAACCCTGATCCGATTAGCGTTGATCAGGAAACCTTAGTCTATTGGTGAGCGGGTTTCTCTCCCGCTTTATCGTTACTTATACCTACATTTTCTTTTCTAATTATTCCAGCATAGCTTACGCTAAACCTTCAATACAATCAGAATGCTCTCCTACCATCTATAAAATAGATCTATAGCTTCAGTAATATGTTTATGCCCGATTATTATCCACGCACAATCGCTCGACTAGTGAGCTGTTACGCACTCTTTAAATGAATGGCTGCTTCCAAGCCAACATCCTAGCTGTCAATGCAATCGCACAACGTTAGGTCAACTTAACATATATTTAGGGACTTTAGCTGATAGTCTGGGTTGTTTCCCTCTTGGCAATGGACCTTAGCACCCACTGCCTCACTCCCGATCAAATGTCATAGCATTCGGAGTTTGTCTGGAATTGGTAGGCGATGAAGCCCCCGCATCCAATCAGTAGCTCTACCTCTATGACAATAATATCGAGGCTGCACCTAAATGCATTTCGGAGAGTACGAGCTATTTCCAAGTTTGATTAGCCTTTCACCCCTACCCACAACTCATCCAAACACTTTTCAACGTATATTGGTTCGGTCCTCCACTCCAGATTAACGGAGTTTCAACCTGGTCATGGGTAGATCACTTGGTTTCGCGTCTACCCCCTCTAACTAAGCGCCCTATTCAGACTTGCTTTCGCTACGGATTCGAATCAAAAATTCTTATCCTTGCTAGAGAGGAGTAACTCGTAGGTTCATTATGCAAAAGGCACGCAGTCACCATAAAAATGGCTCCTACCGCTTGTAAGCGTATGGTTTCAGGATCTATTTCACTCTCCTATTCGGAGTACTTTTCACCTTTCCCTCACGGTACTTGTTCACTATCGGTCTCTCATTAGTATTTAGCCTTACCGGATGGTCCCGGCAAATTCAGACAGGATTTCACGTGTCCCGCCCTACTCAGGATACTACTAGTTAATAAATCTATTTCAAATACGGGACTATCACCCACTATGGTCGTTCTTTCCAAAACGTTCTTTTATAAATTTATATTACATGTTGTAGTCCTACAACCCCAAAATTACCGAAATAATCTTGGTTTGGGCTGTTCCCTTTTCGTTCGCCACTACTCAGGGAATCACTATTGTTTTCTCTTCCTCTGGTTACTTAGATGTTTCAGTTCACCAGGTTAGCTTCCTATAAATAGGATAATTATTCTTCAAATAATTGGGTTGCCCCATTCGGAAATTTTCGACTCAAAGGTTATTTGCACCTTATCGAAACTTATCGCAGCTTGTCACGTCCTTCATAGCCTATGAGAGCCTAGGCATCCGCCATACGCCCTTAATAACTTTTAAAAATTAAGTATATATATTCATTACAATATGTCAAAGAACCTTATCTATCATAAAGATAGATTAAGTGGAGAATATCGGAGTCGAACCGATGACCTCTTGCGTGCAAGGCAAGCGCTCTAGCCAACTGAGCTAATCCCCCTTTTTAATGTAGTCCCGGGCAGACTCGAACTGCCGACCTCTACATTATCAGTGTAGCGCTCTAACCAGCTGAGCTACGAGACTTTAAAAAGGAAAAAAGAAGATAGAATTAAACACAAACAATACTCAAAAAAAGAGATATTCCAGCCACACCTTCCGGTACGGCTACCTTGTTACGACTTAGCCCTAGTTATCTGTCTTACCCTAGGCAGATCCTTTCGGTTACTGACTTCAGGCACTACAAACTTCCATGGCTTGACGGGCGGTGTGTACAAGGCCCGGGAACGTATTCACCGTATCATTGCTGATATACGATTACTAGCGATTCCAACTTCACAGAGTCGAGTTGCAGACTCCGATCCGAACTGGGATTACCTTTATGGATTTGCTCTCTGTCGCCAGATGGCAGCCCACTGTAGTAACCATTGTAGCACGTGTGTAGCCCAAGACATAAGGGCCGTGATGATTTGACATCATCCCCACCTTCCTCACTGTTTACACAGGCAGTCTTTCTAGAGTCCCCGACATTATTCGCTGGTAACTAAAAATAGGGGTTGCGCTCGTTATGGGACTTAACCCGACACCTCACGGCACGAGCTGACGACAACCATGCAGCACCTTGTAAATTGTCCGAAGAACAATTGATTTCTCAATTTAGCAAAATACATTTAAGTCTTGGTAAGGTTCCTCGCGTATCATCGAATTAAACCACATGCTCCACCGCTTGTGCGGGCCCCCGTCAATTCCTTTGAGTTTCAATCTTGCGATCGTACTCCCCAGGTGGGACACTTATCACTTTCGCTTAGTCACTGAATAATTCCAACAACTAGTGTCCATCGTTTACGGCGTGGACTACCAGGGTATCTAATCCTGTTCGCTCCCCACGCTTTCGTCCATGAGCGTCAGTATATACGTAGTAGACTGCCTTCGCAATCGGTATTCTGTGTAATATCTATGCATTTCACCGCTACACTACACATTCTATCTACTTCCGTATAACTCAAGTCAACCAGTATCAAAGGCAGTTCCATAGTTAAGCTATGGGATTTCACCTCTGACTTAATTGACCGCCTGCGGACCCTTTAAACCCAATGATTCCGGATAACGCTTGCACCCTCCGTATTACCGCGGCTGCTGGCACGGAGTTAGCCGGTGCTTATTCTTACAGTACCGTCAAGCACCTACACGTAGGTGTGTTTCTTCCTGTATAAAAGCAGTTTACAACCCATAGGGCAGTCTTCCTGCACGCGGCATGGCTGGGTCAGAGTTGCCTCCATTGCCCAATATTCCTCACTGCTGCCTCCCGTAGGAGTCTGGTCCGTGTCTCAGTACCAGTGTGGGGGATCCCCCTCTCAGGGCCCCTACCTATCGTTGCCATGGTAAGCCATTACCTTACCATCTAGCTAATAGGACGCATAGCCATCTTTTACCGATAAATCTTTAATTAAAAACTGATGCCAGTTCTCAATACTATGGGATATTAATCTTCATTTCTAAAGGCTATCCCCCTGTAAAAGGTAAGTTCTATACGCGTTACGCACCCGTGCGCCGGTCGTCATCTGGTGCAAGCACCAATGTTACCCCTCGACTTGCATGTGTTAAGCCTGCCGCTAGCGTTCATCCTGAGCCAGGATCAAACTCTTCATTGTATATCTTAAATATGTTTAATGAATAAGTTTCAAAAGAATTTTACTTCCGAAGAAGTGGTTATTCTACTCTTTGTTTACGCTGTCAATTTCAATATTTTCAATGAACTTGTCTGAACTAAAATTATAATGTATTAAACATTAAATTAAACCTCAAACTCTGTAGAAATGATAGAATCGAACTATCTAATTTTTTATAATTATTCCAAAATCTCTCTGAACTTTTTTTGCTGTATTTGTTAGCGGCTGCAAATATATAAACTATTTTAATTCTGACAAGAAAAATAATTTATTTTTTTAATCTTTTTTAAACCCTAAAAAAAACATGAACTTTTACCGAAAATTTCGGACTGCAAAGATACATTATGTTTTTATTCTAATCCTAATAAAAATTGAAAAATGTTTTAAAATTTTAAACCTAAATCAACAACAAAAATCTATCAATGAACTAACGCTAAATCAAAACGAAACCTAAAAATTTAAACCGTGTTTTTCGCTTAGCGGGTGCAAATATACAACACCTTTTTAATCTCACAACTTATTTTATTAAAAATGTTTGTTTATTTTTAAAACAAAATCTCAAAACACTTATAAACAAATACTTGCAAATTGAAATTTCTTCAAAAATTTATCCTAAAAAAAAAGCAGCATCTTAAATACAAAATCACAAACAACTAAAACAATCTAAATAACACAAAATAACCCCACAATTATTAAATCTAAAAAAAACATCAAACCACAGTTTTAATAGTAAAAACTCTCTCAAATGATGCCTCTTAGATAATCTAATCGAAAAATCAGTAATAATATAAGACATAATTATTTCAAATTTTACCTTAGTTTTTGAATCTTAAATCTCTTTTTAAGACATATATTATAATCTCGAGAAAATTTGAAATCGTCCTATAGATACTAATCACATTAAAAAAAATGGAATTATTTAAAAGAATTATTTTTTCATGTATAATGAAATACCGGATAAAAACATTTAAGTTTAGATATTAACTGTTAAAAGTTACAACTTTTACTTTATCTCCGCTTTTGCTTCTTCTTTTTCTTTTGTTTCTTTTTTCGCATCTTAGCAAACATTGCTTTATATACCTCAACATCAATTTTTGCTTTTTTATCTGAAATAATTTCAGCAAAGTCAAAATCTAACTTTGATTTTTGCGCTATAAGTTTATCATCTTGAAAAGCTCTTTGCAGTACATCTTCTATTAAATAATCTTCATTTTCGGTTTCTGGCTGATACTCCAATTTCAAAGATAACTTGAATAAATTAGCAGTTGTATTGTACCAAAAGGCTTTAAAACCACTTCTTAAAGTTTTTATATTGTCAAATGCTGTTTTTCCAGTTTGACGATGAATCAATTTAATTAAGATACGACCTTCAGTTCTGGTCATTTTTTTAATCTGATCTGTAAACTCTCCTTCAATATATTTTTGAACTTGCTTTGTATACTTTTTACGTTTTCTTTTTGAATCAATTCTATTAAGCCTTGCATTTAAAGAATCCAATCTTTTAGAAGCCAATTTAGCATAAGGGTAAGCCTTAAATACTTTTTTACGAAACCACAAGTAGTAGCGAATATCTTCTCTTGATGTAAATTTTTGTTTTGGTAAAAGTGTAATTTCATTCAATTCTATTGTAATGCTATCCCCAGGTTTTACCAGAATATAATCCTCATAATTTGGTGGTATAGAATCTAGAACCTCGTTTTTTTGTGAAAACACAAAAAAAGAGTTGACGATTATATATATGTATAGAAGTTTTTTCAAATCATTTTACTTAGTCAACAAAAGATTACTGTTTACAAAAAGATTGCCAAAAGTAGATTATCTAATTTTATCTATAAAATCATTTTCAGAAATAATTGTAATTCCTAAACTTTCTGCTTTTACCAATTTACTTGGCCCCATATTATCTCCGGCAACAATAAAATTTGTTTTCTTAGAAATGGAAGAACTTACTTTACCTCCATTATCTTCAATCGCTTTCTTTAAATCGTTTCTACTCATTTGATGAAATACACCAGAAACCACAAAGATTTGTCCTTTTAATTTCTCCGATTGATTTTCTAAACTTTCTGCTGATACTGATAATTGAATACCAACAACTTTTAATTTATTTATTAACTGAATGTTATTTAAATCATTTGAAAAATCAACAATACTTTGTGCGATTCTATCTCCGATTTCATCAACATTTACAAGTTCATCAAAAGATGCTGTCATTAAATTATCTATCGATTTAAAATGTTTGGCTAATTTTTTAGCCACAGTTTCACCTACAAAACGAATTCCTAAAGCAAATAATACTTTTTCAAATGGAATATTTTTTGATTTTTCAATTCCGTTAATCATATTTTGAGCGGATTTTTCTGCCATTCTTTCTAACGGAATAACTTGCTCAACCTTTAAATCATACAAATCTGCATAGTTCTGAATTAATCCTTCTTTACGAAGTAAATCTACAGTTTCACCTCCCAAACCATCAATATCCATTGCTTTTCTGCTGATAAAATGCTGGATCCTTCCTGTTATTTGAGGTGGACATCCAAATTCATTTGGGCAATAATGTTTTGCATCTCCTTCTTTTCTTACTAATTCTGTATTGCATTCAGGACAATGAGTTGCATAAATTGTTGGTAAAGAACTATCATGGCGTTTTGTAAAATCTACAGCAATAATTTTTGGAATAATTTCTCCTCCTTTTTCAACAAAAACGGTATCATTTATTCTAATATCTAACTTTTCAATTTGATCTGCATTATGCAAAGATGCCCTTTTTACAGTAGTTCCTGCAAGCTGAACAGGTTCTAGATTTGCAACTGGTGTTATAGCTCCTGTTCTACCAACTTGATAACTAATTTTATTTAACACTGTAGAAACTTGCACAGCTTTAAACTTATAAGCAATTGCCCATCTTGGGTACTTTGAAGTATAACCCAACTCTTCTTGCTGCTGTAAATTGTTTACCTTAATTACGATTCCGTCTGTTTCATAGGGTAAATCGAAACGCTTTGCATCCCATTGATTTACAAAATCAAATACTTCATCAATAGAATTTACCAAAGCGATTGTTTTAGGAACTTTAAAACCAACTTTTCTAGCATTTTCAAGACTTTCAAAATGAGTTTTATATTTTCTTTCTGATGTTACAACTTGATACAACAAACAATCTAAAGGACGTTTGGCTACTTCTGCACTGTCTTGTAATTTTAAACTTCCACTTGCCGTATTTCTTGGATTTCTATATTCTTCTTCTCCATTTGCAAGTCGTTCTTCATTCATTTTATTAAAACCAACTATAGGTAAAATAATTTCACCACGCATTTCAAAATTCCCTACAAAATCTGATTTTATGTGCAAAGGGATTGATTTTATAGTTCTGATATTATTAGTTACCTCATCTCCTTGAAAACCATCTCCTCTTGTTACTGCCTTTTGAAATTGACCATTTTCATAAGTCAGATTAATGGAAGCCCCATCAAACTTTAATTCACATGTATATTGTGTTTCTGTGGTTCCTAATATTTTATGTACTCGTTTTTCCCAATTTAGTAAGTCTTCTTTTGAGTAGGAATTATCTAGAGAATACATCCTATTTTTATGCGTAATTGTTTCAAAGTTTTTGGTAACAGTGCCACCCACTCTTTGTGTTGGTGAATTTACATCAAAAAAAGCAGGGTTTTCGGTTTCTAATTTTTCTAAAGCTTTCAGCTTGATGTCAAAATCAAAATCAGAAATTGTAGCGTTATCTAAAACATAATAATTATAATTATGTTTATTTAATTCGTCTCTTAGAGTTTGTATTTTTTGTTGGATTGTCATTTAAGGATAATTATATATCTTTTAAAATTACTTCTGATAACACTAATATATGATTTATAGTTTCTAAAGTTGTTCTTGATTTTTTGTTAGATGCAAAAGTCAAATCCTTTTCTATTAAACCTTCTGTTACCTAATAATACCGAAACACAAAACCATCCATCATTCTACTTTCTGTGTTTCCTACATTGATTTTTTTTGCAGGCTTTGGGATTTTAGAATATAGTAATTTGTCTTGAACATTCATTGTAAAAACTATTGATAAAACAATGAACCTAAAAAGATTTTTCATTGATTTATATTTTTTTTAAAAATACTAAAATATTAGAAGTTTAAAGGTTTCTAAAAACAAATCTTACTTTTAAATAAATTTAATTTTTACTTATTTAGTTACTTCACTTTTTAAACTTAAAAATAGCTTTGATGTGCACAAATTCGGTAAATTATTTTAGCCCAGATTGAAGCGTTTGTTTGAGCTCTTTTGTGAAGGATGAACAAAAAGCGAGTGCGGAAAGCTGGAAATAGCTTCAAAAAAAAACCTGAAATAAAATATATTTCAGGCTTCTTTGATTTAAATTCTAAAAACTCTAATAATAAGTATAACGTCTTACTTTTGCAATGTGTTTTGCCAAACGCATTACTTGATGAGAATAGCCATATTCATTATCATACCAAATGTAAATTACTACGGTTTCTTTATCTGTAATTGTTGATTTACTGTCAAAAATTGATGGTGCTGTGGAGCCAATAATATCTGAGGAAACCAATTCATTATCTAAAGAATATTTAATTTGTTCTACTAAATCGCCTTCTAATGCACTATATTTTATCATGGCATTTAAAGATTCTGTAGAAACTGGTATTCTTAATTGTAAACTTAAAATTGCTAAAGATCCATTTGGTACTGGAACACGAATTGCATTAGATGTTAATTTACCTTCTAAGGCCGGCAACGCTTTTGCAACTGCTTTACCTGCACCTGTTTCTGTAATAACCATATTTAATGCTGCAGCTCTTCCTCTTCTGTGTTTACTATGCATATTGTCTACTAAATTCTGGTCATTAGTATATGCATGTATGGTTTCTAAATGTCCTTTTTTAATCCCAAAATTATCTTCTATAACTTTTAGAATTGGAGTAATTGCATTTGTTGTGCAAGATGCCGCAGAAAATATATCTACTTTATCTGGATTATGCTTTTTGTGATTTACTCCGTGTACAATGTTTGGAATCCCTTTTCCTGGTGCAGTTAACAAAACTTTACCTGCTCCTTTTGCTGCCAAGTGTCTTTTTAACGCAGTCTCATCTCTAAAAGCTCCTGTATTATCTATGATTAATGCATCATTTATGCCAAATGCAGTGTAATCAATATCTTCCGGTTGCTTTGCAGAAATCATATGAACAGTTGTTCCGTTAATAATCAATGCGTTGTTTTCGATATCAGTTTGTACAGTTCCTAAAAAGTCTCCATGAACAGAATCTATACTTAAAAGTGATGCTCTTTTTTCTAAAACTGATTGTGTGATTTCTCCACGAGTTACAACTGCTCTCAATCTCAATTGAGAACCTTTGCCCATTTTAGACATTAACTCTCTTGCTAATAAACGACCAATTCTACCAAAACCATATAACACAACATCTTTTGGCGTAAAATCTTTGACTTCAGTTACGTTTTTTAATTGCTTTTTTACAAACTCTAATTTATCATCACATTCCTTTGGATTTAAATGACATTCATAAGCCAATTTACCAATATCTAATTTTGATGGCGGTAAATCTGCTTGTTGAATTGCCTTTGCTAAACTCAAAACATTTTCTATGCTTATGGGCTTACTCACAAATTCTTTGGCATATTCTATTAAATTTAGGACTTCATTTACTCTTTTATCAATTAAAGGGTTTCTAAAAAGCACCAATTCAATGGCTTTATCATACCACAACTCATTGACAATAGTAATAAACTCTACGGTAGATTTTCTAGTTTCTGCTTGTAAAGCAACTTCTTTTTCGTAATCTAAGTTTGTTGACATTCTTGAAAGGTTAATTATTTTTTTGCAAAAGTATTTCTTTTTTTGAAAAAACGAAATCGATTTCGTTAAAACTTTACAACAAAAAAAATCCTGATAAAATTATCAGGATTTTTTTTACTTGAAATTTAATTTTTACCTAAAACGTAGTCTTTCTTTTTCTCCATCTGTGTTAATCATATCAATTACGATAGAATATCTGCTATTGGCAACACTTTCTAACAAAGTAACTGCTTTTTCTGCCGAATTCACCTCTCTGTCATTTATTTTAGTAATAATAAAATTTTGAATGCTATTATTTGCATCTCTATCGCCAGTGGCAATAATTTTAACGCCATTTTTAATTTTTCTACTTTTCAACTCTTTTTTTGATAAATCTTTCAGCTCCCAGTTAAAAGAATTTGAAATGAATCTTTTTACTTTTTTAGTTAATTTTACAGTTTTAGTAATTAATTCTCCATCTCTGTCCAGTGTAATATTTACAGATTCTCCAGGCCTTTTTGCAGTTAATTGACCTCTTAAATCTGAAAATTTAGAGATTTTAACGTCATTTACTTTAACTATAATATCATTTTCTTGCAATCCTGCTATAGCAGCGCCTTGCCCCTCTTCTACTCCAACAATTTTTACTCCTAAAGTTTTTTCATCTTCATTTGGGTTAAAGCGTATGCCAATTACTGCTTCTTGAATAGCTCCATACTCCAACAAATCGTCAACAATTTTTTTAGCAATATTAGAAGGAACTGCAAATGAATATCCAATAAATGATCCTGTTTTGGATGATATTGCCGTATTAATTCCAACCAACTCCCCTCTTGTATTTACTAAAGCTCCTCCACTATTTCCAGGATTTACAGCAGCATCCGTTTGTATAAAAGACTCAATATTTCTATTACCCTCTAAATCTCGTCCTTTAGCGCTTACAATTCCTGCGGTTACCGTTGATGTTAAATTATACGGATTACCAACTGCTAAAACCCATTCTCCAATTTTAATATTATCAGAATTTGCAAAAGGTGTGTATGGTAAATCAACGTCAGCATTAATTTTCAGTAATGCAATATCATTACTTGCATCTGCTCCAATTAATTCAGCTTCGTATTTTTTCTTGTTATTTAAAGTGATTTCAATAGCATTCGCATTGTCAATTACGTGGTTATTTGTAACGATATAACCATCTGATGAAATAATAACTCCGCTACCTGTTCCCACTTGCTCGTATTCTCTTTTACCATTTCCATTTCCAAAGAAAATATCTAAAGGATTATTTTGCGTTCTAATTGTTGTATTTTTTACATGCACCACAGAATTTACTGTTTTTTCTGCAGCTATTGTAAAATCAATTGACATAGCACTAAATTCATTGGTCCTCGCTTTTGTAACAGGACTAAAATTTGTGTTTATGGTTTCTAATGATGTTGATTTTGGAGCTTCAGCAACAATAGAATCATTAAACAATATTTTATATCCTCCTAGAGAAATAGCACCTCCCAGTATTGCCATTCCTAAAAAACTAAAAATTTTCTTCATAATTCTAAATTTTAATAATCAAATATACATTTTTTAACATTTTTAAAAAATCTGTTTAACTAGGTTTTAACTGTTTTTAACCCCCTTTTAACAGACTTGTTTTGCAAATGAAATCGTTACCTTTGTTATATGGAATTGATATTTTATAAATACCAAGGAACAGGAAATGATTTTGTTATGATAGATAACAGAACAAAAAACTTTCCAAAAGAAAAAACTGCCATTTTCTCAAAACTTTCTGATAGAAATTTTGGAATTGGGGCAGATGGAATCATTTTAATTGAGAATGATGATAAGTTCGATTTTAAAATGATTTATTACAATGCTGATGGTAGCGAAACTTTCTGCGGAAATGGTGCAAGATGTGCTGTAGCATTTGCAAAACAACTTGAAATTATTGATCAAAAAACAAAATTTATAGCTGTGGATGGATCTCATTTTGCTCAAATCAGTCAGGGTATTGTTTCCTTACAAATGATTGATGTTGATGAAATACAAGTTAAAGAAAATTCTGTTTTTGTGTATACTGGAACGCAACATCATGTTGAAATGGTTGACGAATTGAACACTTATCCTGTTTTTGAAAATGGAAAAAAAATTAGATATTCTTATAAGAATCCTGGAGCAAATATAAATTTTGTCCAACAAATAAACGACAGTACTTTTAGAGTAAGAACTTATGAAAAAGGTGTTGAAAATGAAACATTAGCCTGTGGAACAGGAGTTACAGCGGTTGCTATTGCAATGCACAAAACGAATAAAACCAACAGTAAATCTATTTTTTTGCCTGTAGAAGGTGGTAATTTAGAGGTGTCTTTTGCAGAAAACAACGGAATTTATACAAATGTATTCTTAAAAGGTCCTGCCGAGTTTGTTTTTAGTGGAACTTTTAAAATATAATTTGTACCAAATAGTCAGAAAAAAAACAATGCTCTTTATAACTGATTCTTATTACATATCTCGGTTTGACAATAGCATTTATTTGTAATTTCAAAATACTTAAAATTTACATTTATTATATAGTTTAGTAAACTAAACCATATAATAGGACATTGTAAATCTTTAAATATTAATAACTCAATATTATATTGTTTGAAATATTGTTTTTAATATCTTTGCAAGCTTAAATATTACGCGTAAAAATGATTAAAATTACTTTACCAGACGGAAGTGTTAAGGAGTTTGCTATGAATAGCACTCCAATTGATGTTGCAAAAAGCATTAGTGAAGGTTTAGCTAGAAATGTAATTTCTGCAAGTTTTAACGGAATAACCGTTGAAACTAAAACCCCTTTAACCACAGATGGTGACTTAATTTTATATTCTTTTAATGACGCTGCCGGTAAAAAAGCATTTTGGCATTCTTCTGCTCATGTTTTAGCTGAAACTATTTTACATTTCCATCCTAATGCAAAATTAACAATTGGTCCAGCCATTGATAATGGTTTTTATTATGACATAGACTTGGGTGATAAAACTATTTCTGAAAAAGATTTTCCAGCTATTGAAAAAAAGTTTTTAGAAATTGCTCGTGGAAAACACGAATTTAATATGCGTGATGTGTCTAAAGAAGATGCATTATCAATGTATAAAAACGAAAATAATGAATATAAGGTTGAATTAATCGAAAATTTAACTGACGGAGATATTACATTTTGTGACCATAGTAATTTTACTGACTTATGCAGAGGAGGACATATTCCTAATACCGGCATTATAAAAGCTGTAAAAATAATGAATGTGGCCGGTGCGTATTGGAGAGGTGATGAAAAAAACAACCAATTAACGCGGGTTTATGGAATTACTTTCCCAAAACAAAAAATGCTAAAAGAGTATTTAGAACTCTTAGAAGAAGCTAAAAAACGAGATCACAGAAAATTAGGTAGAGAATTAGAATTATTTACTTTTTCTCAGAAAGTAGGTCAAGGTTTACCTTTATGGTTGCCAAAGGGAGCTGCGTTACGCAGTCGTTTGCAAGACTTTTTAAAAGTCGCTCAAAAAAAAGCAGGCTATCAAGAGGTTATGACACCTCATATTGGTCAAAAAGAATTATATGTTACTTCTGGACATTATGAAAAGTATGGAGAAGATAGCTTTCAATCTATAAAAACTCCTAAAATGGATGAGGAGTTTTTATTAAAACCAATGAACTGCCCTCACCATTGCGAAGTATATAATTTTAAACCTTATTCTTATAAAGATCTACCAGTACGTTTTGCTGAATTTGGTACAGTATACAGATACGAACAAAGTGGGGAATTGCATGGATTAACTCGTGTTAGAGGATTTACGCAAGATGATGCTCATATTTTTTGTACTCCAGAGCAATTAGATCAAGAATTTAAAGAAGTTATAGATTTAGTACTTTATGTTTTCGGTTCTTTAGGTTTTGAAGATTTTACTGCTCAAGTTTCCATTAGGGATATGGAAAACTTAGATAAATACATTGGTGATGCAGATACATGGGAAATTGCAGAAAAAGCCATTATTTCTGCAGCTAAAGACAAAGGCTTAGATTTTGTAATTGAAGAAGGTGAAGCTGCTTTTTACGGCCCAAAACTAGACTTTATGGTAAAAGACGCTTTAGGCAGAAGTTGGCAACTAGGTACTATTCAAGTAGATTATAACTTACCAAAACGTTTTGATTTAAGTTATACAGGTGCAGATAATCAATCACATAGACCTGTAATGATTCATAGAGCACCTTTTGGTTCTATGGAGCGTTTTATTGCAGTATTACTAGAACATACAGGAGGTAACTTCCCACTTTGGTTAACTCCAGATCAAGTTATAATACTGCCAATCAGTGAGAAATATCAAAAATATACTGAAAAAGTTTTAGAATCGTTAGAAAATTCCGAAATTCGCGCCCTCGTAGATAGCCGAAGTGAAAAAACTGGACGTAAAATACGAGATGCCGAAGTAAGTAAAATACCATTTATGGTAATTGTTGGTGAAAAAGAGGAACAAGAAGGTACAGTTTCTGTTAGAAAGCATGGCGAAGGAGATATAGGAACTTTTAGTATTGAAGAGTTTAAATCTTTAATAAAAGAAGAAGAAAGTAAAACATTAAAGAAATTTTAATTATTTTAGAGTTTTAAAAAACAGTAGAAAACAATTAGTTAAATTTAAATTCATTAGTCATAGCAATTAGAAGAAGTAGGTCTAGAAGACCATTAAGAGTAATTAAAGAGGACCAACACAGAATTAACGATAAAATTAAATATGTTGATGAAGTTCGTGTTGTAGGAGATAACGTAGAAGTTGGTGTATATCCTTTAGATAAAGCCAAACAGATGGCCAAAGAACAAGAGTTAGATTTGGTAGAGATCTCTCCCAAAGCGAAACCTCCTGTTTGTAAAATTATTGATTACAAGAAGTTCTTGTATGAGCAAAAGAAACGAGAGAAAGCTTTAAAAGCGAAAGCAACGAAAGTTACCATAAAAGAAATTCGTTTTGGACCTCAAACTGATGAACACGATTATGAGTTTAAAAAGAAGCACGCAATTAAGTTTTTGCAAGAAGGTGCTAAATTAAAAGCTTTTGTATTCTTTAAAGGACGTTCTATCATATTTAAAGAACAAGGTCAAATTTTGTTATTAAAATTAGCCCAAGAATTAGAAGAATATGGTAAAGTAGAGCAATTGCCAAAATTAGAAGGGAAACGTATGATTATGTTTATTGCTCCCAAAAAAACAAAATAAAAAATACTGAACTAAGTTCAGCATAACATAAGCAAGTTAAAACGAAGGAGAGATGCCTAAAATGAAAACCAAATCTAGTGCTAAAAAACGATTTAAAGTTACAGGTACTGGAAAGATTAAAAGAAAGCACGCGTTTAAAAGTCACATCTTAACAAAGAAGTCTAAAAAACGTAAGTTAAAGTTAACTCATGACACTTTAGTACACAAGTCTGATGAGTCTAGCATTAAACAAATGTTAAACTTAAAATAAGTTTAATAAGGGAATTTAATTATTAACCATGGAGTTAGGCCAAATAAAAAGTATTCTTAACTGAATCGCCTACTACAAAAAACATTGAAATTATGCCAAGATCAGTAAATTCAGTAGCTTCAAGAAATAGAAGAAAAAAAATCTTGAAGGCAGCAAAAGGTTACTTCGGACGTAGAAAAAACGTTTACACAGTAGCAAAAAATGCGGTTGAAAAAGGTATGCTATATGCATATAGAGACCGTAAAAACAATAAGAGAAACTTTCGTTCTTTATGGATTACGCGTATAAACGCAGCAGCTCGTATTAACGGAATGTCTTACTCTCAGTTTATGGGTAAAGTTAAAGCTCAAAATATCGAATTAAACCGTAAGGTTTTAGCAGATTTAGCGGTTAACAACCCAGAAGCTTTTAAGGCAGTTGTAGATAAAATTAAATAAATAATAATACTTGCTTATACTTTAAAACCCAAACTTTTAGTTTGGGTTTTTTTCTTAAATTTACATTATAAAAATCACAAAATGAAAATGAAATTTATCCTTATCCTTCTTGTATCTATAAGCTTCTCTATCTCTTCACAAGAATTAGAGCAAAGCCAAGAAGACACTTCCATTAATGGTCAGTTTGATAAAATCTACAGAACATCAACCACTTATAAACCAGCTGGCACAAATAAGAAATATAAAGTAATAAACCTTCTCAATTATCAACAACTAAAAGCAAATGTGCTAGATTCTCTAAAAAAATTAGAAAAAGAGATTTCTAAACAAGAAAGTCTATTAAATTCAGAACGAGAGCAAACTCAAAAAACGAATCAGTTGTTAACTAAAACTCAATCAGATTTAGTAGCATCAAATAAAAAAGAAAACTCTATTTCTTTATTTGGTATTCAATTGAGTAAAATGAATTACAACTTACTACTTTGGAGTATCATAATTATCGCTTTATTGTTATTATTCTATTTTATTTTTAAATTTTTCAGAAGTAATTCACTAACAAAAGAAGCCCAGAATAATCTAGTAGACGTTGAACAAGAATTTGAACAGCATAGAAAAAAATCACTAGAAAGAGAACAGAAATTAAGAAGAGAATTACAAGATGAAATAAACAAATCACGGAGTAATTAATTGCCAAGAAACAGAATTATCATATTCATTAAACTATATACATAAATTCTATAATTTATCAAAATTCATCAATTTGTTCTCTCTTTATTATCAGTATGTTAAAAGAACAATTTATAAGATAAATAATTTTAAAAAACATACAATTTGAATAGGATTTTCTTACCTTTTTAAGCTGAAAAATAAACAACAAAACTTAAAAAAATTATATGAAAGCCCTTTTTTATACAAGAGAATTCCCCCCTTACGTTTATGGCGGTGCTGGGGTTCATGTAGAGTATCTAGCAGATGAACTATCAAAGCTAATTGATATAGATGTTCGATGTTTTGGAGATCAAGACTCAAAAGAAAGAAATCTAAGCGTGAAAGGTTTTCCTTATGAAAATCCCATATTTAAAAATTCAGATGACAAACTTAAAGCTGTTTTCCAAACATTAAGCACTGGACTGCACATGAATGCCGATACTATTGATGCAGATGTGGTTCATTGTCATACTTGGTATTCTCATTTTGCTGGAATTATGGCAAAACTTTGCTATGGCATTCCTCTAGTAATCACAACACATTCTTTAGAACCATTAAGACCTTGGAAAAGAGAACAATTGGGCCGTGGTTATGATGCATCTTCATGGATTGAAAAAACTGCTATTGAGATGGCAGACGCATTAATTGCAGTTTCGGAAGAAACTAAACAGGATGTATTAAATCATTTTAATGTTAATGAAAATAAAGTTAAAGTAATATATAATGGCATTAATTTACAGCAATATATAACCACTCCAGAAACTGAAACTCTAGATGAATATGGAGTTGATAAAAGTAAACCTTATGTGCTTTTTGTTGGCAGAATTACAAGACAAAAAGGGATTATACATTTGGTCAATGCTATCAAATACATAAATAAAGATACTCAAATTGTTCTTTGTGCTGGCGCTCCAGATACCAAAGAAATTGGAGTTGAAATGGAGAAAGCTGTTAACGAGGTTCAAAAAACACGTGATAATGTAATTTGGATTGATAAAATGGTCACCAAAAAAGAAATTATTCAACTTTATTCTCATGCTGATGTATTTTGTTGCCCATCCATTTATGAACCTTTTGGTATTATCAATATAGAAGCAATGGCATGCGATACAGCAGTGGTTGCAAGTGCAGTGGGAGGAATTAAAGAAGTTGTTGTAAATGGTGAAACAGGTATTTTAATTCCCGTAGAACAACAAAACTCAGCCCCGTTTGAGCCTGTAGACCCAGAAAAATTTGCAAAAGATTTAGCTGAAGGTGTAAACAAGCTAATCAATAATCCAGAACTTAGAGATTCTATGGCTAAAAAAGGGCGTAAAAGAGTTGAAGATTATTTCGATTGGATATCAATAGCAAAACAAGTAGAAGAATTATACAAATCCCTTAAATAAAAATACAGAATGATTAACAATAAAGTACTCGGAATTATACTGGGTGGTGGTCAAGGATCAAGATTATACCCATTAACAAAAGATAGATCTAAACCAGCAGTCCCAATTGCCGGAAAATACAGACTGGTAGATATTCCAATTTCAAACTGTATCAATTCTGATATTAAAAGGATGTACGTTTTAACACAATTTAATTCAGCTTCGTTAAACAAACACATTACAAACACCTATCATTTTAGTTTTTTTAGTTCTGCTTTCGTAGATGTTTTGGCTGCAGAGCAAACCATACATAGTGATAAGTGGTTTCAAGGAACAGCAGATGCGGTAAGACAAAGTATGCATCATTTTTTACAAAATGATTTCGAATATGCATTAATACTATCAGGAGATCAATTGTATCAAATGGATTTTAATGATATGATTAAAAAGCATGAAGAAAGTGGTGCAGAAATTTCAATTGCAACATATCCTGTAAATGCTAAAGATGCTACTTCCTTTGGTTTATTAAAAACAAACGAAGAAAACATAATTACATCATTTATAGAAAAACCTGGAGCTGAGTTATTACCAGATTGGACCTCTGATGTTGGTGCAGAAATGAAAGCAAAAGGGAGAGATTATTTGGCCTCTATGGGTATCTATATCTTTAACAGAGATCTATTGGTTAAATTAATGGATAATCCTGATACCAATGATTTTGGAAAAGAAATTATACCTCAAGCTATAGAGAATCATAAAACCTTAAGTTATCAATATGAAGGCTATTGGGAAGATATAGGAAATATTGATTCCTTTTTTGAAGCAAATTTAGGATTAACGGATGATATGCCTGATTTTGATTTATATAGCGAAAAAGGTATTTATACCAGAGCTAGAATTTTACCAACCTCTAAAATTTCTGGAACTATTTTAGACAAAGCTGTTATTGCTGATGGCTGTTTAATAAATGCAGAGAAAATTGAAAAATCTGTGATTGGTATTCGTTCTAGAATCGGTAAAAATTCATTAATTTCTAATACTTATATGATGGGTAATGATTTTTATGAAACTTTAGAACAGGTAGAAAAGTATAATATTGAAATTATGATGGGAATTGGAAATAGGTGTTATATTCACAATTGCATTGTAGATAAAAACTGCAGAATTGGTGATGATGTGAGAATCAATGGAGGAAAACATATAGAAGATATAGAAACTGATAATTATATGGTAAAAGATGGTATTGTGGTTATTAAAAAAGATGCTACAATCCCTAAAGGTACTTTTATTGGATAATTAATTTTTTATCATTTATTTTCAAAATTTAATTAATGCAAAATCAAAGTAGAATTGTAGTAGAAAATGTTACACCGCAAATAAATCAAGGAAAAGTATTTATAAAACGCGTTGTAGATGAAATTGTAAATATTACCACAGATGTTTTAGTTGATGGACATGACATTCTCCAAGCAAGCGTTCTTTACAAACACGAAACTGAAAAAAAATGGTCAGAGACTAGAATGAATGCTACGTCAAATGATGAATATATAGCTAGTTTTCAAGCTAAAAAACAAGGGTTTTATAGTTATAAAGTTGAAGGTTGGGTAGATTATCTACTAAATTGGCAGCACGGGTTAGAAAGAAAAATTGATGATTATCAACACGTAAATTCCGAACTTTTAGAAGGAGCTGAATTATTATCCTCACTTATAGAAGAAGTTTCAGAAGAAGAGAAAAACTACTTATTGCATTTAATTTATATTTTTAAAAATACTGAAAGTTATACAGAAGCAATTAAAGAAGCTGTTTCAGAAAAGTTAACTTTCATCTTAAAAAAATATCCAAAGAAATTTTTAACAGATTCATCTGATGAATTTCAAGTTTACGTGGATAGGAAAAAAGCAAGGTTTTCTACTTGGTATGAATTCTTTCCTCGGTCAGCTTCTGAACAAAAAGGGAAACATGGAACGTTTAAAGACTGCCACCGTTTGTTACCAAGAATTTCAGAAATGGGCTTTGATGTTTTGTACTTCCCGCCTGTTCATCCAATTGGAGAGGTAAACAGAAAAGGTAAAAATAATACTACTGTTGCTCAAGAAGGAGATGTTGGGTCTGCTTGGGGAATTGGCTCAAAACATGGAGGACATAGAGATTTACATCCAGAATTGGGAAGTGTAAAAGACTTTAAAAAGTTAATTTCTGAAGCAAAAAAACAAGGTATTGAAGTTGCTATGGATTATGCCTTACAAGCAGCTCCAGATCATCCTTGGGTTAAAGATCATCCAGACTGGTTTAAATGGAGACCTGATGGAACTGTGCAATATGCAGAAAATCCGCCTAAAAAATATCAAGATATACTTCCAATTTATTGGGAATCTAATGACTACAAACAGCTTTGGCAAGAATGTTTAGATACATTATTTTATTGGATAGATTGTGGCATTAATGTCTTTAGAGTTGATAATCCACATACAAAACCTTACTATTTTTGGAATTGGATAATTGCAAATGTAAAAGCTAAACATCCTGATGTTTTATTTTTAGCCGAAGCATTCACAAAGCCAAAAGTAATGGCACAACTAGGGAAACAAGGTTACACACAATCATACACTTATTTTACCTGGAGAGATTCAAAACATGAATTAATAGAGTACATGAACGAATTAACTCAAACTGAGCAAAAGGAATATATGCGTCCTAACTTTTGGCCCAATACTCCAGATATTAATCCTTTTCATTTGCAAGGCGCTCCAGAAAGTAAATACATACAACGTTATGCATTAGCAGCAACTTTATGCTCTAATATTGGCATTTACGGTCCTGTTTTTGAACAAATGATAAGCGAACCAATTCCTGGTAAAGAGGAATATTATATGTCAGAGAAATTCCAACTTTGTCATTATGATTGGTTTCAAGAAAATAAGGTAACTGCGTTAATTTCTAAAATTAATCATATTAGAAAAGAAAACGAATCCTATCAACAAACCAATAACATAAAATTTGTAGATACTGGTAATGACCAATTAATTGCTTTTTATAAATGGAATGATGATAAATCAAATGAAACATTAACCGTTATTAGTCTAGATGCTTGGCATTCTCAAGTTGGTTCTGTACAATTACCTTTATATGATTTAGGAATTGATCATGGACAGAAAATTGAAGTTTTAGATTTAGTAACTAGAAATAGTTACAATTGGTATAATGAATGGAACTATGTAGAATTACACGCAACTTTACCTTTTCATATATTTAAAATTAATAAGTAAATGATAAGGCAAAATAATACAAATTCTAAAAAAGCTATTTTTTCTTCAAATAAAAAATGGGAGGAATTGATTGCAGATAAAGACTTTGTGAATGTTTTTGTATCTGATGTTTTAGAAACTTACATCCAAAAACAGCGCTGGTATGGTGGAAAATCCAGCAAATTAAAATATATAGAACTTAGTGAGTATTTTAGAATTCAAAAAGAAGATCAAGTTTACTTTGGGTTAATTCTAGAAGTAAATTTTGTTGAAGCTTTTTATCATCACTATTTTTTACCAATTGCATTTGTGTCTGATAAAAACGCAACAAAAGAAAGCAGAATATTACCAATTGAATTAAAAAATAAAGAGGGATTTATTATTGATGCAATGCATTTAGAATCCTTTAGAAAAGTAGTATATCAAAGAATTAGTTCCGCTTTAAGTGTAGATAAAACTCCAGTTCAATATCATAAAACTGAGGGTTTTGAGTTCCCAAAATATGAATCATCAAAATTTATAGGAGTTGAACAAAGCAATACTTCTGTAATATATAATGATACTTTTATTATAAAATTTTTCAGACGAATTTATGCAAATAAAAATCCAGACTATGAAATGAGTCGATTTTTATCAGATAAAAAAGATTTTAAAAACACACCACCCTATTTAGGGAGCATAAATATTATCGATTCTGAAAACACAAATATTACCATAGCGTTAATGCAAAAATTGGTAACAAACCAAGGTGATGCGTGGGCTTATTGTCTAAAAGAATTACACAACATTTATAAATCTATTAATAATAAAAATATAGATTTTAAAGATTTACCTGATGTTGAAATTTTTAAAAGAAAGAAAATATCAGAACTACCAAATCAAATTTTAGATTGGGTTGGCCTTAATCTTTTTAATAAAGTTCAATTATTAGCACAAAGAACAGCAGAAATGCATATTGCCTTAGGCTCTGAATTTGAAGAAACTGCCTTTACTCCTACTCATTTTAACGGTGATTATACGGTTTGGTTAAAAAACCGATTAACATATCAATTTGAAAATCGATTAAACCTTACAGAAAACAACCTTCATAAATTAGAAGGTTATTCTTTAGAATTAGCTAAAGAATTTTTAGAAAGTAAAAATGAAATCAGAAAAAGAATAGTTAGTTTTGATTGGACAAAATTAAAAGGTGAACGCATAAGAATTCATGGAGATTATCATTTAGGACAAATTTTAGTGCAAGAGGATGATTTTTGTATTTTAGATTTTGAAGGTGAACCTGAGAGCACTATCAGAGATAGAAAAGTAAAACAACCTCCTTTAAAAGATGTTGCTGGCTTGTTCAGATCTTTTCATTATGCAATTTACTCCACAATTTTCAACAATCACGAACAGTATAAAAAAAACAAACAAGAGCTTTTTAATTATGGGGAATTGTTATACAAATATATGGTTTCAGTATTTCTAGAAACCTACAGATCAACAACCCAAGATGCTAATTTATCTATTGGCTATACAAACGAAAGAGTTTATTTATTAAAATATTGCTTACTAGAAAAAGCAATTTACGAGCTAGGTTATGAACTTAACTCAAGACCTAAATGGACAGTTATTCCATTAAAAGGTATCTCAAATATTTTGAACATATAATATTATGGCACATACAAAAGTACACAGTCTTTTTTCAGAATTTGATGTTAGTTTATTCCAAGCTGGCAAACATTATCGTCTTTACGAAAAATTCGGTTCACATATTATCACTTTAAATGGTGAAAAAGGTACTTATTTTGCAGTTTGGGCACCAAGTGCAAAAGCAGTATCTGTAATAGGAGATTTTAATTTTTGGTTAGAAGGAGAACATCAACTAAATGTTCGTTGGGATGGCAGTGGAATTTGGGAAGGTTTTATTCCAGGTGTTGATAAAGGAGCAATATATAAATATAAAATACAAAGCGCCAATAATGGCGTTATCACAGAAAAAGCAGATCCTTTTGCTAGAAGGTGCGAACACCCACCAAAAACTGCTTCAGAAGTTTGGGAAGATGATTACAAGTGGAAAGATAAAAAATGGATGAAAAACAGAAAGAAAAATAATGCCTTAGATGCTCCTTTTTCTGTTTATGAAGTTCATCTAGGTTCTTGGAAAAAACAAATAGAAGAAAATCGTTTTTTAAGCTATAAAGAATTAGCGCATGAATTAGTTGATTATGTTGATGAAATGAATTTTACACATGTAGAATTTATGCCAATTATGGAATATCCCTATGATCCAAGTTGGGGATATCAATTAGTGGGTTACTTTGCACCAACATCACGTTTTGGTTATCCAGATGAATTCAAATATTTAGTAGATAAATTTCATGAAAAAGGAATTGGCGTTTTGCTAGATTGGGTTCCTTCTCATTTTCCTTCTGATGATCATGGTCTGGGTTATTTTGATGGTTCTCACTTATATGAACATCCAGACAGAAGAAAAGGATATCACCAAGATTGGAAAAGTTTAATTTTCAACTATGGTAGAAATGAAATTAAAGCATTTTTAATTAGTAATGCTATTTTTTGGCTAGATCAGTTTCACGCAGATGGCTTAAGAGTTGATGCTGTCGCTTCAATGCTTTTCCTTGATTATTCAAGAGAAGATGGTCAATGGGAACCAAATAAATATGGAGGAAATGAATATTTAGAAGCTATTGATTTTATTAAAGAAATGAATGCTGCTGTTTATGAAGCTTTTCCTGATGTACAAACAATTGCAGAAGAATCTACTTCATTTCCAAAAGTCTCAAGACCAATTTATGATGGTGGTTTAGGTTTTGGTATGAAATGGATGATGGGCTGGATGCACGATACTTTAGATTATTTTGCTAAAGAACCTATTTACAGAAAACACCATCAAAACGATTTAACATTCAGTTTAAATTACGCGTTTACAGAAAACTTTATGTTACCATTATCACATGACGAAGTTGTGTATGGTAAAAAAGCAATTGTAGAGAAAATGCCAGGTGATGAATGGCAAAAATTTGGTAATTTACGCTTATTATATAGTTTGATGTATACACATCCTGGAACAAAATTATTATTTCAAGGAGGCGAATTTGGGCAAACGAGCGAGTGGAATTTCCAAACAAGCTTAGACTGGCATTTATTAGAACACAATGTCCACAAAGGAGCTCAGGCTTTAGTAAAAGATTTAAACAAATTCTACAGAAAAGAACCTGCATTACATGAAAAACAATTTTCTCATGAAGGTTTTGAATGGATAGATCACGGAGATCATCAAAACTCAGTAATGTCTTACATTAGAAAAGGTAACAAAGAAAAAGACAATGTAATTATAGTTTTAAACTTAACTCCAATACCAAGAGAAAAGTATAGAATTGGTTTACCTAAATCTGGATCACTAAAAGAAGTTTTTAATAGTGATGCTAATAAATACAATGGAACTGGAAATTATACCAATAAAAAATTAGATTCTAACAATAAAGAATGGAATAGCAGAGAAGACTCCATAGAGTTAAACTTACCTCCTTTAGCTATGATTGCATTTAAATATAAATAACTTAGCACAATTTTTATTTAAAATAATCTAAGAATTTGACAAAAAAAAGGACTAGTATTTTTATAATTTTAAAAAAAACATATAAAATTTACGACATCTGAAAATTTAAAAAATCTAATCCTATTAGGCTTATTCTTAAATAACTAAAAGCTATTTTTGTCTAAATAATAATCGAATAAGTTATCGTGAAAAAAGTTTTTTTGATATAGTCTTTGATACACTTTAACGATTTTTACAATCCAAATTAAACAACTATAATGATTGTTAATACAGAATTAGAACAAAAAGGAAATTTATTTCCTTCAGAAATTATAGATTACAAAAAAGACGTTGATACTCTTTATTTTACAACTAAAAACAATGTAGTTTTGCAACTCACTGTTGTAAGGGACAGTGTAATTCGTTTCAGATATTCTACCACAGGAAAATTTGAAAAAGACTTTTCTTATGGGGTAACTATTCATGCCTCACGAGGATATAATTTCTTAAAAGTAACAGAAGACAAAAAAAACTACATTATAACTACATCAAAATTAATTTGTAAAGTTGAAAAATCAAGTTTACAAGTTAGCTTATATGACGCCAAAGACATGGTTTTAATAAACCAAGATGAAATTGGTTTTCATTGGGAAGAAAGCTATGAATTTGGTGGAGACATTGTAAAAATGAGTAAAATATCTCAAAAAGCAGAAAGCTATTACGGCTTGGGAGATAAACCTGTAGATGTAAATTTAAAAGGGAAGCGTTTCGAAAACTGGGTGACAGACTCTTATGCTTTTGGCAAAAATACCGATCCTATTTATAAAGCTATTCCTTTTTACACCTCAATACATCATAATAAATCATACGGAATTTTCTTTGATAATACTTTTAAAACATATTTCGACTTTGCACAAGAAAGAAGAAATGTAACAAGTTTTTGGGCTCAAGGTGGAGAAATGAATTACTATTTCATTTATGGCCCACAAATGAGTGATGTTGTTGCTAATTATACAGATTTAACAGGCAAACCGCATGCACTTCCTCCTTTATGGGCTTTAGGATTTCATCAATGTAAATGGAGTTATTATCCAGAAAGTAACGTAAAAGAAATAACAAAAACATTTAGAGATTTACAAATACCTTGCGATGCTATTTACTTAGATATTGATTATATGGATGGTTTTAGGTGTTTTACTTGGGATAAAAACTATTTTCCTGATCCAAAAAGAATGGTGAAGGAATTAGAAGATGATGGTTTTAAAACTGTGGTTATTATAGACCCAGGAATTAAAATTGACCTAGAGTACGATGTATTTAAAGAGGCATTAGATAAAGACTATTTTTGTAAACGTGCGGATGGCCCATATATGAAAGGTAAAGTTTGGCCTGGAGAATGTTATTTTCCAGATTTCACAAAACCAGAAGTTAGAGAATGGTGGTCTGGTTTATTCCAAGAACTTATTGAAGATATTGGAGTAAAAGGAGTTTGGAATGATATGAATGAACCCGCTGTAATGGATGTTCCTAACAAATCCTTCCCAGATGATGTACGTCATGATTATGATGGTAATAATTGTTCTCACAGAAAGGCTCACAATATTTACGGAATGCAAATGGCGCGCGCTACATATCATGGTCTTAAGAAATATTCTTACCCTAAGCGTCCTTTTGTGATTACAAGAGCTGCATATTCTGGAACCCAGAGATATACCTCTACATGGATGGGAGATAACGTTGCCACATGGGAACATTTAGCAATAGCTAACAACCAAGCACAAAGAATGGCTATGTCTGGTTTTTCCTTTGCCGGCTCTGATATTGGTGGATTTGCAGAACAACCTCAAGGAGAATTATTTGCAAGATGGATACAATTAGGAATTTTCCATTCATTTTGCAGAGTACATTCTTCTGGAGATCATGGAGATCAAGAACCTTGGGTTTTTGGTGATGAAATTACAGACATTGTTAGAAAATTTATTGAACTTAGATACCAATTACTACCCTATTTATATACTGCATTCTGGAACCACATTAATAATGGAACTCCTATTTTAAAATCTTTAGTCTTATTTGATCAAGAGGATGCGCATACACATTATAGAAGTGACGAGTTTGTTTATGGAGAACATATTTTAGTTTGTCCTATTCAAGAACCAAATGCTAAAGGAAGAAGAATGTACATTCCTAGAGGAAAATGGTATAATTACTGGACAAATGAAGTTGTTAATGGAGGCAAAGAAATGTGGGTAGACGCAGATTTAGACAGCATGCCAATCTTCATAAAAGAAGGAGCTGTAATCCCTAAATATCCTGTACAACAATATGTAGGCGAAAAAGATTTTAATGAAATTACTTTAGATGTTTATTATAAAGATGGTAAAGAAAAATCTCAACTTTATGATGATGCTCATGATGGTTATGATTACAAAAAAGGAAGATATAGTTTAAGAACTTTTAAATTAACTGGAAAAAAGAATGAATTTATTTTACAGCAACATAAACAAGGTAAATTTGATGCTTCCTATCAGAAATTTAATGTTGTTTTACACAACTTACCTTTTAAAATAACTTCTGTACAAATAGACAACGTAGAGACTTCCTTTAATACCACTTCAACAACTGGAAAACAATCAATTAAACTAGACAAAGAATTTACTGAATTACACTTATTTGGAGAATAGTT
>CAJWAC010000031.1 GCA_913020555.1 uncultured Polaribacter sp.
TTGGATTTTCATTTTTTGCTACCAAAGCATTAAATAAACGTGCACCATCTAAATGATAAGCCAAATTCTTTTGTTTTGTAATCTTTTGTATTTTTTCTAATTCTGAATAATCCCAACAGGCACCACCTCCTTTATTGGTTGTGTTTTCTATACAGACTAGTTTAGAATATGGTAAATAAATCTCAGGATTTCCTGCTGATGCCTCTGCCAATTGATTTGCAGTAAACATTCCTCTTTTTCCATCAATTAATTTACAAGTTACTCCAGAATTAAAGGCTACTCCTCCACTCTCATAATTGTAAATGTGTGCATATTTATCGCAAAATAATTTATCTCCAGGATTGGTATGAATTTTAATAGCAGTTTGGTTTGCCATTGTTCCTGACGGAAAAAAAAGAGCAGCTTCCATCCCAAACATTTTGGCTGCTTTTAATTGTAATGCATTTACTGTTGGGTCCATTTCAAAAACATCATCACCTACTTTTGCAGTCATCATTGCATCCAACATACCTTTTGTTGGTCTTGTTACTGTATCTGAAATTAAATCAATTATCATTTAATTAGTTTATTAATTTATAAGTATCCTTAGCTTTTTCAAAATTAATCATTCTTTGCGAGAAAATTCATTTTCTTTCCAATCTGATACAAAATGTATATGGTCAAAATCTATTTTATAAATGCCAAATTCTTATGATATTTTTTTACATAAGTTGGTTTTTACTAAACAGGTTGATTATCAATTAATGATTTTATAATACTTTAATATGCATAACTCCCTATTGGAGAACCATCGGGTATTTTTGGAGCATTTTGTTTTTTAAACGATGAAGGACTTTTTAAAAATTTGTCAATAATTCTTACCATGGCTGTATCATATACTTTTTGAATATCTTTAGATTTTTTATTATTTAGTATTGATTTTATTTCATTCAATTTAAACATTGTAATTGCATTTACTTGTTTATACTGATTTTCATAGGTTGATAAATAGAATAATTGTTCTAAAACTTTTACATTAATTACATTTTGCAATTCTTGATAATAGGTATCTTTATGGCTAATATTAATTGTCTTTGCTATCAATTCATCTATCAACTCATCTAAGCTTAATTGATTTTTATTAAGGCTTTTATGAGATATTAATCTAGACATTCTCTGTGGATTTAATAACAAGTTTAAAGACATTTCTGAAGCCGTTTCAACAGCCGAAAAAGCATCAAAAGCAACACCTAACTTACTTTTAAAAGATTCTCTTGTTCTGGAATAACCGATTGCTCTTGGTGGAAATAATTTTAATTTTTCTCTAGGAATGGCAATTTCATCAACCTTTAAAGTTTGTAAAACCGCCTGCAATGCAATTCTTTCTGTAGTTCCAGAGATTGGTTTCACTATTGTTTGATTTCCTCCTTTTACAGCATAAGAATATTCTAAACCTCCAATTAATTTTGTTGTTGCTTCTGTTTGAAATCTATGAAAAAAATACAGTGGTACAAACACATCTTCTAAAACTGAAAAGGGCTGACCAGATTTTATATTATCCGCAGAAAAATCTGTAATCGCTTTTTTTCTAATTTTTAAAATATTGTACAATTCTTCATAAATATTACCTCCGTTATCCCATAAATGAGCGGTTGCACTTGCACTGCCTTGAGGCCTTGCATCTGAGTCCGATAAATATTTTAATCCGCTAGCATAGGCATCAACTAAAATTTTGTTCAGAGCACTATCTTCATTGGTGCCTTTTACAAAATCTTGATAAGAATATGCAACAGTTACTTTATCCCAATCACCAATTTTATCTTCATAAGCATTGGTAAAATCAATTTTCTCATCTTTTATTGTAAATTTAGGATGAGGATAATCCATCACAGAAGTTCTACCATTTGTACTGGCTGCAAAATTATGTGAAAAACCAAGTGTATGGCCAATTTCATGAGCAGCCAATTGACGAATTCTAGCAATTGCCATTTGCATTGCAAAATCGTCATTAATGACATCGTTTTTATATGGAGCTTGTAAGGCCTGCGCTATTAAAAAATCTTGACGAATTCTTAAACTTCCTAAACTAACATGCCCTTTAATAATTTCTCCAGTTCTTGGATCAGAAATATTGGAACCGTAACTCCAACCTCTTGTTGATCTATGAACCCATTGCACAACATTATAACGTAAATCTAACATGTCTGCTCCTTCTGGAAGCATTTTAAATTGAAAAGCATCTTTATAACCAGCTGCTTCAAAAGCTTGATTCCACCAACGTCCACCATCCAACAAAGCACTTCTTACAGGCTCAGGAGTTCCTCTATCCAAATAATAAATAATTGGTTTTTTCGCTTCAGAAATAGTAGCTTCCGGATTCTTTTTCTCCAATCTATGACGATAAATAAAACGTTTTCTAATTGACTCATTCACAGGAGTTGAATAATCTAAATAACTCATTTGCCAAGAGCCAGAACGTGGATCGTATTTTCTTGGTTTATAATTATTATCTGGTAATTCTACAAAAGAATGATGTTGATTTATAGTTACTGCACTTGCATCAGGAGTTACACTTCTAATATTGTACCCTTTAGGAGTTCCTTTAAAAGTTAATATTACATCAAACTCTACATTTTTAGGAAATGCCTTTGTTCTATCTAGATTAAAAGCACTCCTACTTTTATCTAACGTATAATTTCCTTCATTACTTCTGGCTAAAATTCGAGATACGCCATGTGCATCTCTCATAAAAAAGGAAGTTGCGTCTACTAAATACTTTTCTTCTTTATTTTCTTTAATCACAAAGCCATGTAAAATTGATTTTGCAAATGCTTCTTTTACAGATTGTTTTTCTTCTTCATTATCTGTAATTGCTCTAAAATCTTGATTGGGTTGAATCATCAAAATTTTATTACCTACTTTTTTAAAATAAACAACAACTCCACTTCCTAATTGTCCTCTATCTAAACCAATATCATTTGATCCAATACCTTCTGAAAGTGAATTAACATATAGAAATTCATCATTTAATTTATCAATTTGTAGAAATACTTTATCTGCAGAAAAATCATAATAAAACGTAAAGTATCCATCATATTTAATAATCTCTTTTTTATCTTCAAAAAACTGAGAAAAAGAATGGATAGATATTAATAAAAAAAAGCAAAATATGTTTAATTTTTTCATCATTTGAATATTTTCTATAAATCTATAAAATAACTGTATGGTTTTAAAACAAGAGTTCTTAAAATTTAATTTATTTTTGTTTAGCTTATGATAACACAAGACCAACTTAAAGATATTTCAATTAGAATAGAGAAATTAAAAGACTATTTACAAATAGATAAAAAGTTAATTGAAATAGTAAATGAAGAAGAAAAAACAGCTGATCCCCAATTTTGGAATGATCCAAAGGCTGCTGAAATGATAATGAAGGAGTTACGTTTCAAAAAAAAATGGGTAGAAGACTACAATAAAGTTATAGCTTTAAATGAAGATATTAATATTTTGTATGAATTTTATAAAGAGGATGAAGTTGAGGAATCAGAAATTGTAGAACAATTTGAAAAATTATATGTATTTCTAGAGGATATTGAATTTAAGAATATGTTATCTGATGAAGGAGATTCTTTATCAGCTACTATTCAAATAACAGCGGGCGCAGGAGGAACAGAATCTTGTGATTGGGCAGAAATGTTATTTAGAATGTATACAATGTGGTCTGATAAACAAGGGTTTAAACTTAAAACGCTCAATTACCAAGCAGGAGATTCTGCAGGAATAAAAACAGTAACTGTAGAAGTTACAGGAGATTATGCTTTTGGCTGGTTAAAAGGCGAAAATGGAGTGCACAGGCTGGTTAGAATTTCTCCTTTTGATAGTAATGCAAAGCGTCATACAAGTTTTGCTTCTGTTTATGTTTATCCTGTTGCAGATGAATCTATCGAAATTGATATCAATCCTGCAGATATTGAAATCACTACTGCGCGCTCAAGTGGAGCTGGAGGTCAGAATGTGAATAAAGTGGAGACTAAAGTACAATTAACACACAAACCTTCAGGAATTCAAATTCAGTGCTCCAACTCAAGATCACAACACGACAATAGAGCAACAGCCATGCAAATGTTAAAATCTCAATTGTATGAAATTGAGTTACAAAAACAACAAGCTGCCAGAGATGATATTGAAGCAAATAAAATGAAAAATGAATGGGGAAGTCAAATAAGGAATTATGTAATGCATCCCTACAAGCTAGTAAAAGATGTTAGAACTGCTCACGAAACTGGAAATGTAGATGCTGTAATGGATGGTAATATTAATGCATTTTTAAAAGCATATTTAATGTTAAATGGTCAGAAAAAAGTTTAGTAGTTAACCAAATTACAAAAAATGATAAAAATTTACCACAATCCAAGATGCAGAAAATCTAGAGAGGGTTTGGCAATTTTGGTAGAGTCTAAAAAAGAGTTTGCAATTATTAAATATTTAGATACTATTCCCTCAGAAAAAGAATTATCAGATATCCTAGATTTATTAGGGATTTCTCCAATTCACTTAGTAAGAAAATCTGAGAAAATTTGGAAAGATAATTATAAAGGAAAAGATTTGCTTGATTCGGAAATTATAAAGGCAATGATTGAAAATCCTAAGTTAATTGAGCGTCCAATTATAGTTAATGGCAATAAGGCAGTAATTGGCAGACCTCCTTCAACTATTTTAGAAATCATATAAATAAAGGCTACATTCTTTGTTTAACTTTTTTTTAACTCAAATAATCTAAACTTAGAAAGAACTTTGAAGTCTAAACTGAAAAAATAATCTAGTTTTGACTAAAAACATACTGATTCTTATTTGCTATTTATTTTCATCAACATTAATAGTAGCACAAAGCCAATCAAAATCTAAACAAATTACAATCTCTGGAAAAGTAGTTGATGCAAATTCAAATGAGCCTCTAGAATACGCCACAATTGTAATAAAAGAAGTAAAAACACAAAAAATATCTGGAGGAATAACCAATGAAAAAGGTATTTTTAATATAAAATCTCCAATAGGATTTTATGAAATTAGTATTGAATTTATTTCATTTAACTCCAAAAAAATTCCTGAACAGAATATTACTGAAAACTTAGAACTTGGAACAATTAAACTTTCTGAAGATGCCAAAGCTTTGGATGAAGTTGTTATTATTGCAGAAAAAACAACTGTTGATATTCGTTTAGACAAAAAGGTTTTCAATATTGGCAAAGACCTTTCTATTAGAGGAGGAAATGCTAGTGATGTTCTCGGAAATGTGCCTTCTGTTCAAGTTGATGTTGAAGGCGCTGTTAGTTTAAGAGGTAATGAAAACGTAACTATCTTAATTGACGGGAGGCCAAGTGCTCTAGTCGGTTTAAATGGTGCAGAAGCTTTAAGGCAAATTCCTGCTGAAGCCATTGAAAAAGTAGAGGTAATTACCTCTCCATCTGCTAGATATGATGCTGAAGGTACGGCTGGAATTTTAAATATCATTTTAAGAAAAAATAAATTAATTGGTTTTAATGGGTCTCTTCAATTAGATTTGGGCTATCCTGAAAGATTAGGAACTGCTTTTAATGCAAATTGGAGAACAGAAAAATGGAATCTTTTTACAAATACTGGTTTTAGATATAATGAAACACCTGGAAATTCATTTTACAATACTAAATACATAAACCCATCGTCAGAGAATATAAATAGAATTACAGAAAGAAGAAATTTTGATAGATTAGGTAGATCTATTTTTACAAGCTTTGGAGCTGAATATTACTTAAATCAAAATTCGAGTATTATTGGTAATATAATTTTTAATGGAGGTAATGATGATGATGTAAATACAAATTTTGTTGATCGATTTGAACCTGATGGTAATTTAAAACTGGCTTCAAAAAGATCAGAAAATGAATCTGAAGACGAGGAAAGAATACAATATACTTTAGATTACGTAAATACTTTTGATGATTCTGGGAAAAGGCTATCAATCAACCTGCAATATTCAACAGAAGTAGAGGATATTTTAAATTATATTTCTGAAGTTGATATTATTGCCAATTTTACAGACGAAATTGAAGAAGTTAAAGAAAGCCAAAACGAAGATAGAGTATTATTACAAATTGATTATGTACATCCTGTTGGAGAGAATATTCAATATGAAGCTGGATATAGAGGCAATTATAGAGATATGTTTAATAGTTTCTTTTTAGAACAAACTGATTTTAAAAATAATATACCTAAAGAAGTTATTCTAGACAACAACTTTAATTACACAGAATTTGTTAATGCAGCGTATTTTCAATTTGGTCAAAAATTCCATAAAGTATCTATTTTAGCTGGTTTACGTTATGAGCACACCTCAGTAGAAATTGACCAAGCTGATATTGATACTCCACAAAACAATAGTTATGGTAATTTATTTCCTACTTTAAATTTAGGTTTTGAATTTAGAGATGGCGAAAACATTACTTTAGGCTATAACAGAAGAGTTAGAAGACCAAGAGGAAGAAGTTTAAACCCATTTCCAAGTAGATCTAGTGAAACCAATATTTATACGGGTAATGTAAATTTAAGGCCCGTATTTACGGATGCTCTAGATTTAGGATATTTAAAACGATGGGATAAATTCACGTTAAGTACTTCTATTTATTATAACATAAGTAAGGATAGTTGGGAAAGAATTCAGGAAGATACGGGAGAAGTTACAGACAATGGAGACCCAATTACAAGAAGGTTTCCAGTAAACTTATCAACACAAGAAAGGTTAGGTTTTGAATTTACTTTAAACTACAGACCTTTTAAAGTTTGGAATATCAATAGTGATTTTAATTTATTTAATGTAAAAACAGATGGAGATTATAAAAGTCCTAATTCAGATATTATTCAAAATTTTGATTTCGAAAACACAGCATTTTCTATACGTTTAAATCAAAAAATATCTCTTCCAGGAAAAACTGATTTACAAATTAATTCTAATTACAGAGGGGCATCACAAAATGCAAGATCTCAGAGAAATGGTATTTTTACAATGAATATTGCAGCAAGTAAAGATTTTTTCAATGAAAAAGCTTCTTTAAGTTTAAATGTAAGCGATGTTTTTAACGGTCGTAGAAGAAAAAGCACAACAATAATCCCTGATTTTTCGGAACAATACAGTGAATTTCAATGGCGAGAACGTCAAGTTAGAGTAAGCTTTGTGTATCGTTTTAATCAACAAAAGAAAAAACAAAGAGGAAATAGAGATGATTTTGGTGGAGAGGATTTTGAAGGATAAAATTCAAAAAAACTGTTGAATAACAATGTCTAAAAACATTATATCAAATAAAAAAATGCTCACAATAATTTGTGAGCATTTTGAATTTATAATTTATAAAGAAGCTATTTGCCTTGTGCAGCTTTTTTAGCTTCCATTTTTAATTTTATATTTTCCCAAATTGTTCCACCAATCCAATATGGAACTACAAATGTTAATAAGAAAATCAACAACCAAAAACCAGCTGTAAAAATAAACATGAATAAAACTAATCCTGAAAATTGAGAAAAATCTAACATTTAATAATTTTGTTTTTAATTGTTGCAAAAATAATATTTATTTTTAAAAATACCTTGTCAAAAAAAACTTTTTTTTATCAATTAATATTTTTTAATCAACAAAACAACCTAATAGTTTTTTGTAATTTTGTTTTATCTAAAAATCACTTAAAAAATGACAAAATATAGAATCGAAAAAGACACAATGGGTAATGTAAATGTTCCTGCAGATAAATACTGGGGAGCACAAACAGAACGTTCTCGCAATAATTTTAAAATTGGTGCATCTGGTTCAATGCCTTTAGAAATTGTTTACGGATTTGCTTATTTAAAGAAAGCTGCTGCCTACACAAATGCTGATTTAGGTGTTTTAGCTATTGAAAAGAGAGATTTAATTGCGCAGGTTTGTGAAGAAATTTTAGAAGGAAAACATGATGATCAATTTCCATTGGTGATTTGGCAAACAGGCTCCGGAACACAATCTAACATGAATGTAAATGAAGTAATTGCCAACAGAGCTCATGAAATTGTTGGAAAGGTTATTGGTGAAGGAGATAAAACTATTCAACCAAATGATGATGTTAATAAATCACAATCGTCAAATGACACCTTTCCAACAGGAATGCACATTGCATCCTATAAAAAAATTGTAGAAAATACCATTCCAGGAATTGAGCAATTAAGAGATACTTTGCAAGTAAAGTCAGAAGCATTTAATGATGTTGTTAAAATTGGAAGAACTCATTTAATGGACGCTACTCCCCTAACTTTAGGTCAGGAATTTTCTGGTTATGTAGCACAATTAAACTTTGGTTTAAAAGCTTTAAACAATACTTTAGAACACTTATCTCAATTAGCTTTGGGAGGAACAGCCGTTGGAACTGGTTTAAATACTCCAAAAGGATATGATGTTTTAGTTGCAAAATATATCGCAGAATTTACAGGATTGCCATTTATTACAGCGGAAAATAAATTTGAAGCCTTAGCTGCGCATGATGCACTAGTAGAAACACATGGTGCTCTTAAACAAATTGCTGTTTCTTTGAATAAGATTGCTAATGATATTCGTTTAATGGCTTCTGGACCACGATCTGGAATTGGAGAAATCATTATTCCTGCAAATGAACCAGGCTCTTCCATTATGCCAGGAAAAGTAAACCCTACACAATGTGAAGCTATGACAATGGTTTGCGCTCAAGTTATGGGTAATGATGTTGCGGTAACTGTTGGTGGTACCCAAGGACATTATGAACTAAATGTTTTTAAACCTATGATGGCTGCGAATCTTTTACAATCTGCACAATTAATTGGTGATGCTTGTGTTTCTTTTGATGAAAATTGCGCTGCTGGCATTGAACCTAACCATTCAAGAATTACAGAATTAGTCAACAACTCGTTAATGTTAGTTACGGCTTTAAATACAAAAATAGGCTATTACAAAGCCGCAGAAATTGCTAATACAGCACATGAAAACGGAACAACTTTAAAAATTGAAGCCGTTCGTTTAGGTTATGTTACTCCAGAAGAATATGATGCTTGGGTAAAACCAGAAAACATGACTGGCGCATTGAAATAAATTAAAAAAGATAATCTTAAAAAACCGAAGTTTATGGCTTCGGTTTTTTTATTCTTTTCAAATAATGAGGTGTTTTTAAAAACGATTTAAGCTTTAAAAAAAGATAAATAAGTGTCTTAAAACAGATACTAAATTTCTTTTTCTTTTATGAGTTTTAGAGTTAAATTGTTAAAACGGATAAATAATAAAACTGAAGCTGTTGTTAAACCTGCTAAAAGTCCGAGCCAAATTCCAAAACTACCATACATATCCTCTTTCCCGAGAAAATAAGAGACAGGAAAACCAACACACCAATAAGAAATAAAAGTTAATATAGTTGGAACTTTTACGTCTTGCAATCCGCGTAGAGCTCCTAAAACAACTACCTGAATACTATCGGAAATTTGAAAAAATGCTGCTGCAATTAATAGTTTAGAAGCTATTGAAATTACCTCCATATTATCTGCATAGTTTAATTTATCATCTAAATCTACATAAATAGTTGGCATTATTTTATGAAAAACAAAAAACAAGATGGCAAAAACTGTGGCTAAAATCATTCCTAAAAAAAAGATTGAAAAAGCAATTCTACGCAATTCTTTAAAATTTTGCAGACCCTTCTGATTTCCAACTCTAATCATAGAAGCAACACTTAAACCCATAGCCACCATAAAAGTCATAGAAGATAAGTTTAACGCAATTTGATTTGCTGCTTGTGGGTTTTTACCCAACAAACCACTCAACCAAATAGCTGCTGTGAAAATGGCAACTTCAAAGAACATTTGCATGGCACTTAATGAGCCTAAATTGATGATTTTTTTAATCATCAAAACATCAAAAACAAAAAATTTTAAATTACTAATAATTCGTTTTGAACGTTGTTTACTTTTTAATAAAAGCCATAAGTAAATTACCATAATTATTCTAGAAGCCAAAGTTCCATAAGCAGCGCCAACTATGCCCATTTCTGGAAATCCAAATTTTCCAAAAATCAAAACATAGTTTAAAGCAACATTCACAATATTAGCTATTAAGGTAGCATACATAGGATATTTAGTCATAGACATTCCATCACTAAATTGTTTTATTGCCTGAAAAATAACCAAAGGAATTAGCGAAAAAGCGACTAAATCTAAATAAGGAATTGCCAACTCAACCACTTCTTTAGGCTGCTTCATTAAATACATTAATGGTTTTGCAAAAAAGACTCCTAAAAACAATAAAACTCCTAAAGCTGTACAAAGAAATAATCCGTTTTTATAAGTATCCCTAGCTTGTTCTAAATTATCAGATGAATCTGCTTCTGCAATTAAAGGTGTTATAGCTGTAGAAAACCCGATACCGATAGACATTGCAATAAACATAAAACTGTTTCCTAAAGAAACCGCAGCCAATTCAGCTGTGCCCAATTGGCCTACCATAATATTATCTATAAAAGTCACAAAAGTATGCCCCAACATCCCTAACATTACAGGAGCAGCCAATTTCCAATTGTACTTAAATTCTGATGTATATTTAACTAAATTCACCTTTTTACCACTAATTTAAGTATGCGAAGATACATATTACATTCACAAAAAATTAAAATGATCAAAACAGAATTTCAATTCTATTTATCAATAATATTCTTACATTTGACTCAACAAAAAAAATATAATAATGGCAAATATTACTTTAAAAGGAAACGAATTTAAAACAACAGGAAATTTACCTGAATTGGGTAATAAGGCTCCGGATTTTTCTTTAACAGCAGGTGATTTATCTCTTAAAAGTTTATCTGATTATTCTGGAAAAAATATCATTTTAAATATTTTTCCAAGTATAGATACAGGAACATGTGCGTCTTCTGTTAGAGAATTCAATAAAAAAAGTACCGATTTAGAAAACACAGTTGTTTTGTGTATCTCTAGAGACTTACCTTTTGCTCAAGCACGTTTTTGTGGTGCAGAAGGCATTGATAACGTTATTACGTTATCTGATTTTGCTAAAGGATCCTTTGGAAAAAATTACGGATTAACAATCGAAAATGGCCCTTTAGCTCATTTACATTCCAGAGCTATTGTAATTATTAATGCAGAAGGAAATATTATCTATACAGAACAAGTTGCTGAAATTGCTGACGAGCCTGATTACGAAGCAGCTTTAAAAGCATTATAAAATGAAAAACCCTAAAGATAGTTTTATTAGAGGAAGAATACGAAGTTTAAAATTCGCCTTTAAAGGATTATGGATTTTGGTAACAACGGAAGACAGTATAAAAGCACAATTATTTTTTGCTGTAATAGCTGTAATTTTAGGGTTTATTTTTGATATTTCTTTAACTGAATGGGCTATTCAATTTTTAGCTATTGGTTTGGTATTAGTGGCAGAGGCTTGCAATTCTGCCATTGAAGAAGTTGCAGATTTTGTTCATCCTGATTTTCATGTAAAAATTGGGCTAATAAAAGACATAGCAGCAGGTGCACCAACTTTTGCAGCATTAATATCTTTAATAATTGCTGGTATTATTTATATTCCTAAAATTTCTACTTTATTTTAAGCAAATATGTATATTTACTTTATAAAAATATGTGATTTTTAATGGTTAAAAAGAAACAAGGCACGAAGAAAAACATAAATAATTCTGATAAAAAGAGAAGTTTTTTTGATGTTTTAAAGGCGCGACAAACTCAAACTATTCTAGGTTTTTTCTTTATTTTATTTTCGTTTTTCTTGTGTATTGCCTTCATTTCTTTTTTCCTTAGTTGGAAGGCAGATCAAAGTACTTTAGAACATTTTTTTGATAAAACAGTAGTAAGTGATAATTTATTAGGTAAAGTTGGCGCAAATTTAAGTCACTTCTTTATTTATGATGGCTTTGGTGTAGCTGCTTTTATAATTGCTTTTCAAATATTCTTATCAGGTTTTTATATTTTGATGAATAAGAAATTGTCAAGAATAATTATTTCTTGGAATTGGGGATTAATTGCAATGATTTGGCTTTCGGTTGCATTGGGCTTTCTAAATCAAAAATATGCGATTTTATCAGGTGTAATTGGCCATGAGATTAACAATTATGTACAAATTTTTATTGGTAAAACAGGTTTATCCATTGCTTTAATCTTTTTATTATTAGCTTATTTAATTGTTCGCTACAAAGTAAATATTGATGCTTTTATTGAACAATGGAAACAAAAAAGATTAGAAAGAGCTAACAAAGAAATATTAGATTCAGTTACTCCAGAAGTGGAAACAAAAAAAACAGTTGGAAATGAGATTTCTATAACTCAAACAGAACAAATAAAAGAAAAATCTGAATTTGAATTATCTGTAAAAAACTTAAAACCGACCATTACAAATCATTCTAATGTAGAAGAAACAAAAGAAAAACTTACCTTAAAAATTGAAAAGGAATTAAAACCGGAATTAATAATAGAACAATCAGAAGATACAGTATCTAATGATGCAAATGATGTTGGTATTGATATTGCAGTTGCCAGAGAAGAAGAATCATCCTCAGAAAATTTATCTGATAAAATTTTAAAAGATTTTGGTGAATTTGATCCTACTTTAGAATTATCTAACTTTCGTTTTCCAACCTTTAATTTATTGAAACAATATAACGAAAGTATTTCTATAGATCCTCAAGAATTAGAAGCAAATAAAGACCGAATTGTAGAAACTCTAAAGAATTATAAAATAGGAATTGCAGAAATTAAAGCTACTGTTGGACCGACAATTACTTTATATGAAATTGTACCAGAAGCCGGAATCCGAATTTCAAAAATCAAAAATTTAGAAGATGATATTGCGTTGTCATTATCAGCTTTAGGAATTCGTATCATTGCTCCTATACCTGGTAAAGGCACAATAGGAATTGAAGTTCCTAATAAAAAATCAACTATAGTTTCAATGTATTCTGCAATTTCATCAAAGAAATTTCAGGAATCTCAAATGGAATTACCAGTCGCTTTAGGTAAAACTATTTCTAATGAAACCTTTGTTGTGGATTTGGCTAAAATGCCTCATTTACTAATGGCAGGTGCAACAGGTCAAGGAAAATCTGTAGGTTTAAATGCAGTTTTAACTTCGTTATTATATAAAAAGCATCCAGCTGAAGTAAAGTTCATATTAGTTGATCCCAAAAAAGTAGAATTAACATTATTTAATAAAATTGAACGTCATTATTTAGCAAAATTACCAGGTGAAGATGAAGCAATTATTACGGATACTACAAAAGTTGTGCATACGTTAAATTCGCTTTGTATAGAAATGGATAATCGTTATGATTTGCTTAAGGCGGCAATGGTTCGTAATATTAAGGAGTACAATACTAAGTTTAGAAAACGAAAATTAAACCCTAATGATGGACATCAATTTTTACCTTATATCGTTTTAGTAATTGATGAATTTGCAGATTTAATTATGACTGCAGGTAAAGAAGTTGAAACACCTATTGCTCGTTTAGCTCAGCTTGCAAGAGCCATTGGTATCCATTTAATTGTGGCTACACAAAGACCTTCCGTAAATGTAATAACAGGTATTATTAAAGCTAATTTTCCTTCAAGGATTGCCTTTAGAGTAACTTCAAAAATAGATTCTAGAACCATTTTAGATGCTCCAGGTGCAGACCAATTAATTGGTCGTGGAGATATGTTATATTCTGGAGGAAATGATATTACTCGAATTCAATGTGCATTTGTTGACACACCTGAAGTTGAAAAAATAACAGACTTTATAGGTTCTCAAAAAGCATATGCAGAAGCCTATCAGTTGCCAGAATATGTAGATGATGAAAATGGCACGAGTATTGATATTGATATTGCTGATAGGGATAAACTATTTAAAGAAGCTGCAGAAATTATTGTTACAGCACAACAAGGTTCTGCTTCACTTTTACAAAGAAAATTAAAATTAGGCTACAATAGAGCCGGTAGATTAATCGATCAATTAGAAGCTGCCGGAATTGTTGGTGGCTTTGAAGGTAGTAAAGCAAGACAAGTTTTAATAGCAGACTTTATAGCTTTAGAACAATTATTAGAAAACGAAAAGAATCCATAGAAATGAAAAAAAATATAATTTTATTTTTAAGTATATTACTTACAACTGTTACATTTTCTCAAAACTCAGAGGAAGCAAAATCTTTATTAGACCAAGTTTCTACAAAAATGTCGGCATATGAGAATATGTATCTTGGTTTTAGCCAAACATTAACTAATGAAGAAGCTGGAATTAATGAAGGAGATGAACCACCAATTAGAGGAGAAATTAACTTAAAAGGAGAATTATACAATCTTAATTATCTAGGAAATAACTTTATTTATGATGGTAAAAAGTTATACGTGATCAATAATGAAGAAAAAGAAATATCAATTACAGATGGTGATATGACCGAAAATGATGGATTTATATACCCTTCTAAATTGTTAACTTTTTATAAAGAAGGATATAATCTAGAAATGGGCCTGTTAAAAAATATTAAAGGTAGAAAAATACAATTTGTAACTTTAAATCCAATAGATAGCACATCAGACATTGTTAAAGTTGAGTTGGGTATTGATGCAAAAACAAATCATATCTATAAGTTGATACAAACAGGCTCTAATGGCGCTAAAACAACGTTTACTATTACAAACTTTAAAAGCAACCAAGACTTATCAGAGAACTTTTTTAAGTTTGATAAACAAAAATATCTAAGTCTACAATATATTATTGATTAGATACTTTCAATTAACAATAAATTAGTAGCATTTTAAGGATTTAGATGCTACTTTTGTGTTTTATGAAGATTTTAGATAAATACATCTTAAAGACCTTTTTAGTCCCTTTTTTTGCTACATTTTTAATTGTACTTTTTGTTTTAGTAATGCAATTATTATGGCAAGCTTTTGAAAATATTGCAGGTAAAGGAGTCAGCCTAATCTTTATCTTAAAATTTGTTTATTACTCTACCTTAATGATTATGCCACAAGCACTGCCAATTGGTGTTTTGCTTTCCTCTATAATGGCATTAGGTAATTTAGGTGAAAATTATGAATTTGCAGCAGCAAAATCAGCAGGTATTTCTTTACAAAGACTGGTAAGGCCTTTAGGTATTTTAGCAATAGGTTTAAGCGTTTTAAACTTTTTATTTTTAAATAATGTTTTCCCTTATGCCAATCAGAAACAACGAAACTTATATAGTAATATAAAAAAGAAAAAGCCCGCTTTGGCACTAGTTCCAGGCAGTTTTAATGCAGACATTCCTGGTTTTCAAATAAAGTTTGACGAAAAATATGGTGAAGAACAAAACTTATTAAAAAATGTTTTAATTTATGATTTAAAATCAAATAAGGGCAATCAAAAAGTAATTACAGCTGAAAGAGGTAAAATTGTTACGGAAGAAGGTAGTAGATATATGACCTTTATATTATATAATGGTAACTATTACGAAGAATACATGAAATCAGCTAAAACGACGGCTAAAAGAAAAAAAATGGCTGCCTCTAACGCTACTTTTAGAGAATACGAGTTTAATATAGATATAGGTGATCTTTTAGATGAAGGTGATTTGGATTCTATCAGATCAAAAACTAGTCCTATGATGTATACTCTTCAACAAATTAAGGATACCATACCAAAACTAAAAAATACTTATGATGAGTCTTTAGCCTTAAGAGCAAAAAATATTTATATTAGTTCACAGGCTAGAGATCTTTATAATTATCCTGATTCTTTAAAAAATAAAAAGTTAGCTAGTGTAACTCTAAATAATTTTGAAGTTCAAGAAAAAATAACAATTCTAAACTCAGCAGTTACAAAAACAAGTAGAATTCTTGGAACAATTAAAAACAATAAAAATCGCATAAAATTTAAGCGTAAAGTTTTAAACTTTTACGATACTGAATATTATAATAGAATTGCATTTTCGCTATCTTGCATCATACTATTTTTTATTGGTGCGCCTTTAGGTTCAATTATTAGAAAAGGTGGTTTTGGTTTACCAATGATTTTGGCAATAGCAGTATATGTAACTTATTTCTTTGCAAATACATTTGGTAAAAACTTAGCGGAAGAAAGCAGTATAACATCATTTTTAGGTTCTTGGGTCTCTGCTATAATTATGATTCCTGTTGCGTTTCTTTTAACTAAAAGAGCAACTCAAGACAAAGGTATTTTTAATATTGATTCTGTTTTACAACCAATTGCATCATTCTTCAAAAAACTACTTCCTCAAAAAAATAAAATATGACAGTTCAAAATTTACATAAAAACACAAAATTAAATACAATAACTGAAGCTATAAATGATATTAGAAATGGTAAAGTTATCATTGTGGTTGATGATGAAAATCGTGAAAATGAAGGTGATTTTTTAGCTGCGGCCGAAAAGGTTACGCCTGAAATGGTAAATTTTATGGCCACGCATGGTCGTGGTTTAATTTGCACTCCATTAACTGAAAATCGTTGTAAAGAACTAGAATTAGGAATGATGGTAAACAACAACACAGACCCAATGGAAACTGCCTTTACAGTTTCTGTTGATTTGAGAGGAAAAGGTGTAACTACAGGGATTTCTGCTTCAGACAGAGCTTTAACTATTCAAGCGTTAATAAACAAAGAAACAAAACCTTTTGATTTAGCAAGACCCGGACATATTTTTCCTTTAAAGGCAAAAGAAGGTGGTGTTTTAAGAAGAACTGGTCATACAGAAGCTGCTATAGACTTTGCACGTTTAGCAGGCTTGCAGCCAGCAGGTGTAATTGTTGAAATCATGAATGAAGATGGAACAATGGCGCGTTTACCTCAATTACTTGAAGTTGCTAAAAAATTCAATATTAAAATAGTTTCTATTGAAGATTTAGTGGCCTACAGAATGGAACACGATTCTCTTATCGTAAAAAAAGAAGATTTTGATATTGAAACTAGATTTGGAAAGTTTAGATTAAGAGCCTATCAACAGACGACAAATAATCAAGTACATATAGCATTAACAAAAGGTACTTGGATGAAAGATGTTGGTGTATCAACTCGTATAAATTCCACTTTAGTTAATAATGATATTTTGGGGACTTTAACTAATAATGCTGATAAAAAGCTAGACAGAATGTTTAAAGTTATCAATAAAGAAGGAAAAGGTGCCATCTTATTTATTAATCAACAAAATCAATCAAAAAACTTATTAAGTAGGCTAAATATTTTAAAAGAGAATCAACAAAATGGGGAATTTAAAGCTCCAGCAATTGCAATGGATCAAAAAGATTTTGGAATTGGTGCTCAAATTTTACATGATTTAAATATAAGTAAATTAAAATTAATTACGAACACAACACAAACTAAAAGAGTTGGAATGATAGGTTATGGTTTAGAAATTATAGATTATGTGGAGTATTAATCTAAACTTCAAATAATTAAAATTATCGAGTAAACTTTTAAATAAATGAAGTTTAAATAACATACTTAAATAGTAGATTAAATCAACTTAAAAGATAATCTCTACCCCGCTATTTAGTTCTGAAGCTTTTTCACCTTTTTTAAATAATCTTGCAGAATGTTTTCCGCGTAAAATAATTTTATCTCCTAGAACTTCCAACCAACTTCCTTCTCGTAAACCTAAAACATTAATATCATTAAATACATGAAATTCTTTAATTCGAGTTGCTCTGGTTTCTCCCATATGTGTAGAGCCTTTAATTGAATCTAGATAATGTGCATTAATATTAAATGGAATGCATCCTAAGGTTGAAAAACTCGGTGGGTAAACAATAGGCATATCATTTGTATTCATCATATTTACGCCACATATGTTGCTACCTGCACTTGTTCCTAAATAAGGTGTTCCGCCTTCTAAAACATCTTTTAAATGAAATAAAATATCATTTTTATACAACTGATTTACTAATTCAAAAGTGTTGCCTCCACCAGTAAAAATTGCTTCTGCACTACTTATAGCTTCTTTTGGATTTTTATATTCATGAATGCCCTTAACAGTAATATTAATTTTATTAAAGGCATGCGATACAGTTTCTGTATATTTATCATAAGAAATACCACTTGGTCTTGCGTAAGGTATAAAAAGTACTGTTTTTACATTTTTAAAAAAAATATTTAACGTTGGTAATAGATATTCTAAATATTCACTTCCATGAATGGTTGAAGTACTTGCAATAATCATTTTTTTCATAAAATAGAATTTAATTTTTGTCTATTATAATTTTGTGAATTTACGAAACTTGTTTTTTATTAATATCAGAATCTGAATATTAAAAATTAAAAACACGAAATCTAAACTTATAATAATTTCCTTATTTCTAGTTACCTTATAATACTATTGAGTTTCTAACACCTTTTTTGTAGCTTCAAGACATGGTAGAAACTTGAGGATTTTAAAATAAAATATTGGGCAATGCCTCTTTATATTACATCTTCAGTATTTGTTAAATCTAAATAGTAGTCAAAGCTAAAATTCAACTCAAAAAATAATCACCATTTTAATAAACTTAAAAGCATCATAAAGTTTATATTACTTTCTTCGTTTAACAAAAGTTTACAATTGCATTAATAGAATTTTAAGAGGTATACATTCTTTCTTTGTTGATATGAAATATCAATTGCTTTTGTTTAGCCTCTTTTTTACTATGTTTACTTCCACGCAAGGACAAATACAACTTTTTAAAGGTAAAATTATTTACGAAAAAGAGGTCATTAAAGATGTTCATATTGTCAATAAAAGAACAAATCATGGAACAAATAGTAATGATTTTGGTTTATTTGAAATTCCTGTTTTTGTGGGAGACACCTTAGTAATTTCTCATATTAATTTTATGAAAAAAGAAGTTATCGTAACTGAAAAAAATATAAATATTGAAATCCTAAAAATTGAATTAAACGCTAAAACATATGAATTAGAGGAAATTACTCTTCAAAAAACTAAAAGCATATTTTATGTAGATCCAGAAATATTACCTCCACCAATAGTAAATGCAAAAATATTAAAATTACCATATGCGAATACAAAAAAGAATAGAAATAAAAATGTAATAAAATTTAAATCTGGTAGTATTATAAGTATAGAAAACCTTACAAATACCTTAAATGGAAATAACAGAAGAAAGAAGCAACTTCAAAAAATGAATTATGAAGATAATAAGTTAGCACAAATTAGAAAATATTTTACAAACGATTTTTTTATCTCAGATTTAAACATCAATTCAGACAAGATAACTATTTTCTTAAATTATTGCCTTAAAAAAAACATTATAACTCACTACAATAACAAAGATAAATTAGGATTAACCGCAATATTAATTAAAGAAAGTAGAACTTTTCCTCAAGATAAAACTGAAATTAGTTTAAAAAAACAATAGCCTTTTTTAACATAAGTTTATAAATCAAATGATATCTTTATATGAGATAAAAATTTAATTTTAAAACATGTATAAAAAGTTACTTTACTCATCCTTTTTATTACTTTTTGTCACGGTTTTTTCTGCACAAGAAAAAAGAATTTTAATTAGCGGGAAAGTTTCTGACTCTTTGGGAATTGTTAAAAATGCTAATATTATTAACCTAAAAACTAAACAAGGTACTTTTTCTAATGATCAAGGCTTATTTAGAATATTTGTATCTAAAGGAGATACATTAAGCTTCTCTTCTATTCAACATAAATTAAAAAAAATAACAGTAACTAAACAAATATTGGATTATAAAGAAATAATTATTGTATTGAAATCCAATGTATATGTATTAGATGAATTTGATTTAAAAAAACATAATTTAATTGGCAGATTAACGTCGGATAGTAAAGATGTTCCTAGAGATACAAGAGATTCTCTTCTTAGAAATGTAATGGATTTTTCTAACGTAGATTTTTCAGAAAAAGACTTTTCCGTTGATGAAATTACTAAGGCCAAACCTCCACTTGTAAACACTATGGCTGGCGCAATGCCAATGGCTGGTGCTGGAGCATCAGTGGTTATACCTTTTAAAGCTTCGGAACGTTTATGGGCGCTAAGAAAAAAATTAGCACAAAAAAAGGCTTTCCCTTATAAAATACTTTCAGAATTAGGTGAAAAATTTTTTTTCGATGAGTTAAAGATTCCTATTGATAGATATTTTCATTTTTTAGAATATTGTAACCCTTTAGGTATAGAAGATCTTCATAAAGAACAAAGAATTCTAGAGCTCATTAAAATTTTAAGAACAGAAAGTGTTTCTTATCTAAAAATCATAAAAAATGACTAATTTGGCTCCTCATTTGATTTTTATCTGTTTATGAAATTGAAACAAACAATAGTATTATTCTTTATCATCCCTCTTTTATCATTTTCCGCGCACAAATATTTTTTAAGTTTAACACAGATAAATTACAAAACCGAAAGTAAATCTATCCAAATAATTATCAATGTTTTTATGGATGATATTGAAAGTGCAATAAATAAAGATTTCAATATCAACTTGCAATTAACAACAGAGAATGAGTTAGCTGATAATAATATCTATTTTGAAAAATATTTAAAACAAAAACTTTTTTTCAAAGTCAATGATATCCAAAAAGATTTTAATTATATAGGAAAAGAATATGATGGAGATTTAATCTTTTTTTACTTAGAAATTGAAAATATTAATAGTTTAGAAACTATTAATGTTATCAATGATATTTTAACAACTCATTTTCCTAGACAACAAAATTTAGTAAAACTGAAAGTAGATAAAACCCAAAAAAGTAAATTTTTAACAAAACATGAAAATTCAACAATATTTAAATTAGAATAAATTACCAAACAATAAAAATAAACACTTATGAAAAAAATCGGACTTGCATTGTTTTCTTTAGTTTTTGGACTGAATTCCTTTGCACAAGCAAAACAAGGTCATACAAATCAAAACAAGTTTAAACAGTTAAAGCAAGAATTACCTACTCCTAACCTAGAAAGAACTGCCTCTGGTAAACCTGGTAAGGAATACACCCAACAAAAAGTAGACTATGTAATGGACATTACTTTAGATGATGCCAATACTAAAATTACGGGTTCAGAAACAATTACGTATCATAATAATTCTAAAGATGATTTAGAGTATCTATGGGTGCAATTGGATCAAAATATGAGAGCTTCAGATTCTAAAACTCCAGATATTACTTCGGGGAAGATTAGATCAAAAATGAGTAAAAGTAGATTTGAAAGAGCTTTCCCAAAAGAGAAATTTGATGGAGGTTTTAATATTATGAGTGTTACAAATGTGGACGGAAGCGATTTATCACATACCATTAATCAAACAATGATGCGCATCAACTTGACATCACCTTTAGCTTCTGGTGCAACTTTCAAGTTTAATATCTCTTGGTGGTATAATATCAATAATCATAGAACTCAAGGAGGACGATCTGGTTATGAACATTTTACAGAAAATGGAAATAACAATTATGTAATAGCACAATTTTACCCAAGAATGTGTGTATATGACAATGTAGAAGGTTGGCAAAATGATCAATTTTGGGGAAGAAGTGAATTCGCTTTAGAATTTGGAGATTTCACTGTAAATATTACTGTTCCAGAGGATCATATGCTAGGCGCAACTGGAGTTTTACAAAACGAAAGTGAAGTTTTATCGAAAAAAGAACAGAAAAGATGGGCTAAAGCTCAAAAAACTTTTGATAAACCAGTAATTATTAGAACTCAAAAGGAAGCAGAAAAGAACGAAAAATCAAAAGCTGCAGATGTAAAAACTTGGAAATTTATTGCAAAAAATGTGAGAGATTATGCTTTTGCAACTTCAAGAAAATTTATTTGGGATGCAATGGCTGTAGATATTAATGGTAGAACTGTAATGGCGCATTCTTTATATTCTAAAGAAGCAAATCCATTATACGGAGATCACTCTACAAGAGCTGCTGCACAAACTTTAGTAACTTATTCTAAATATACATTTGATTATCCTTATCACAAGGCAATTTCTGTAGATGGCCAAATGGGAATGGAATATCCTCAAATTTGTTTTAATCCTGGAAGACCAGATTTACCAGATGGTGGATATTCTGATAGAATGAAATACAGAATGATTAAAGTTACCATTCATGAAGTTGGTCATAACTTTTTCCCAATGATTGTAAATTCGGATGAAAGACAATGGACTTGGATGGATGAGGGTTTAAATTCATATATGGAAATGCTGGCAGAATTAGATTACGATCCTAACTTTCCTATTGTAAGAGGCTATCCTAAAAATATCGTTCGTTATATGTCTGGAGATCAATCTAGAATAGCCCCAATCATGTCTAAAGGAGATAATGTATATAGTTTTGGTAGCAATGCTTATGGAAAACCAGCAACTGCACTTTGGATTTTAAGAGAAACTATTATGGGTAAAGAATTATTTGACCATGCATTTAAAACATATTCCCAAAGATGGATGTTTAAGCATCCATCGCCAGCAGACTTTTTTAGAACTATGGAAGATGCTTCTGGAATAGATTTAGATTGGTTTTGGAGAGGATGGTTTTACACTACAGACGTTACCGATATTGGTATAAAAGGTGTAAAAAAATATACAACTCAAGAAGATGGTAATACTGTTGCATTTGTAGAAGATACTTCAGAAGGATTAGGATTTTCTGAGAAGCAAGATAAATATCATTATGAAATTACTTACAATAAACCTGGTGGATTAGTAATGCCAATTATTGTGCAGTTTACCTATAAAGACGGAACCAAAGAAAAGAAAACATATCCTGCTCAAATTTGGAGATACAATGATAAAGAGGTAACCAAAGTTTTTTCTTCATCAAAACAAATTACGAATATTATGATTGACCCAGATTTAGAAACTGCAGATGTGGATACTTCTAACAATAGTTTTCCTACAGAAAATGGCGATAAATTTGATAGTTTCAAAAAGAAAATAAAAGGATAATTAAGTTCTAAATACTATTTAAATAAAACAGCTTTCAGAAAATTCTGAAAGCTGTTTTTAGTTTTGACATTTAACCAATATTAAGTCGATCAAAAACAATCAATCTGATATACTAAACCTTTGTTAAAATTTTAACAATATTTTAATAATTGATAATCTTATGCTAATTTTAGCAATTAAATTCAAATTAAATTAAATGAAAAAAATCTCTTTATTCGTATTTTCATTATTTTTTGTGGCTACTGCAACTTTGGCTCAAGATAAAAAGGAAAAAAAGGAAGTACAACAGGGTCATACTGATCAAAACAAATTCAGACAAATGAAAGATGTTTTGGCTAGTCCAAATGATCAACGAACAGCGTCTGGAGCTCCAGGACATCAATACACGCAGCAAAAAGTGGATTATGTTATGGACATTCGTTTAGAAGAAAGCACTAATAAAATTTATGGTGATGAAAACATCACATATTACAATAACTCTAAAGATCACTTAGATTATCTATGGGTGCAGTTAGACCAAAATATGAGAGCCGATGACTCAAAAACTCCTTTAGCAACATCTCAAGGAGCTTCTCCATTTCTTACTCCAGAAAACTTTAAAAGTACTTATTTAAAGGAAGGAAAAGGTTTTGGTTTTAATATTGAGAAAGTAGAAAGTAATGGTAAAGCATTATCACACTTCATCAACAGAACAATGATGCGAGTAAATCTACCAAAAAAACTAGCTCCTGGTCAAGAATTTAAATTTAGAATTAAATGGAATTATAAAATTAATGACATTAATAAAGATGGGGGGCGTTCTGGTCTAGAATCTTTTCCTGATGGCAATAACAACTATACAATTGCTCAATTTTTCCCAAGATTAGCGGTTTACAACAATGTAGAAGGTTGGCAAAATATGCAATTCTGGGGTCGTTCTGAATGGGCATTAGAATTCGGAGATTATGTTGTAAACTTAACTGTGCCTGAAGATCACATTGTTGATGCTACTGGTGTTTTACAAAACGAAAAAGAAGTTTTAACAAAAACACAGCGCAAACGTTGGGAAAAAGCAAGAAAAACTTTTGATAATCCAGTAATGATTGTTACACAAGAAGAGGCAGAAAAAGCGGAAAAAGGACGTGCAACAAAAACAAAAACTTGGAGATTTAAAGCTCAAAATGTAAGAGATTTTGCTTTTGCTTCTTCTAGAAAATACATATGGGATGCCATGGCTACAGACGTTAATGGTAAAACTGTTATGGCTATATCATTATACCCTAAAGAAGGAAACCCTTTATGGGAAGAGCATTCAACAAGAGCAGTTGCAACCACTTTAGTTGAATATTCTAAATTAACATTCGATTATCCTTACCCTAAAGCAATTTCAGTACATTCAGAAAGACAAGGTATGGAATATCCAATGATTTGTTTCAACTTTGGTCGTCCAAATGCAGATGGCACTTATTCTGATAGAACTAAAAAAGGAATGTTAGGTGTAATTATTCATGAAGTTGGGCATAACTTTTTCCCAATGATTGTAAATTCTGATGAAAGACAATGGACTTGGATGGATGAAGGTTTAAACTCTTTTGTAGAAATTTTAGCAGAAGATGTTTATGACGCTGAATTATTTGCTTCTAACCCAGCAAAAGACATTACAAGATATATGGGAGGAGATCAAAGTAATATTTCGCCTATAATGTCTCAAGGAGATTACGTAAAACAATTTGGTCCAAATGCATATTCTAAGCCAGCTGCTGGTTTATATATTTTACGTAAAACCATTATGGGACCAGAATTATTTGACCACGCCTTTAGAACTTATTCTAAAAGATGGATGTTTAAACATCCAACACCAGCAGATTTCTTTAGATCTATGGAAGATGCTTCTGGAATGGATTTAGATTGGTTTTGGAGAGGTTGGTTCTATACAACTGATGTTTCTGATATTGGTATAAAAACGGTTAAACCTTTATATTTAACTGATAAACCAAATGATAGAGTTGTAAAACTAAAAGAACAATACAAACAATATTTCGATAGTTTAGGAGACTTGGTATATATCACTGATAAAAAAGAAGATGCAAACCCAAAGGCTATGGACGCATATGCCAACGGTAAAGAAGTTCCTTCATATATTTATTCTGTAGAATTTGAAAAGCCAGGAGGTTTGGTGATGCCAATTATTGTTGAACTAACCTATGCAGACGATACGAAGGAGAGAATTACCTATCCTGCTCAAATTTGGATGAAGGATGAGAATACAGTAAAAAGAGTATTTTCTTCAACGCAAGAAATTAAAAGCATAAAAGTAGATCCAGATTTTGAAACAGCAGATGTAGATACCTCTAATAATAGCTGGCCTAAAAAGGAAACCACTAAGTTTGATAAATTCAAAAATAAAGTAAAAGGGTAATCTTTTACTACTTTAAAAAATAAAAAGCCTCGAGTATCGAGGCTTTTTTTATATAAAAAATACAATAGACTAATATAAAAAAAGTACTAAAACCTAAGGTTTTCTGAGTAGAATTCTCTGAATACTTTGCAGAGTTCATACCCAGTTGAGCTAAGTATAAACCTAAGCCTTAAAGATTGTCATTTTGCTAAAAGTACTATATCTAATTACATAGGTTCCGTCTTTTTGAGAGTACTTCTCATTACCTTCAACGACAACTATCAATCAAATTTAATTTTAGACAGCATTCGGAATGAAAATTATATAGGAACTCCAGATATCACTCAGAAAATTATTCCAAATCAATGTAAAGGAAACAAGCATTCAAAAATTACTACCCATAAAGTGAAAGAAAATTATCGCTTTATTTCACTGTTTCAGATGATGTCCTCAACATTAACCAGACTCCGATTAAAACTAAAGGAATACTTAATATTTGACCTGTATTTAAAGCGTTAAAAACCCAATCTTCTCTACCATCTACTTGGGGTTCTTTTAGGAATTCGATAAAGAATCTTAAAGACCAAAGCACCACCATAAACACTCCAAAAAGATAACCAGTTTGTTGTTTTTTAGTTGTTTTCCAATAAATATTCCACAACACAAAAAATAAGGCTAAATAACTAATCGCTTCATATAACTGTGTTGGATGCCTTGCTGTGGTTTCTCCTGCTGCTTTAAAAATGACTCCAAAATTAGAACCTGTCTCCTTACCATAAATTTCTGAATTGAAAAAATTTCCAAAACGGATAAAAAAACCTGCTAAAGCCACTACTATTGCTAACCTATCTAAAATAAATAACCACGGCTTTTGAAGGTGTTTTTTTGCATAAAAATACAAAGCAATTGGAATACCGATGGCAGCACCATGACTTGCAAAACCTGTAAATCCGGTAAACTTCCAACCTTTAATAAAGCCAAATAAAGAACTATTTGTACTTTCTT
>CAJWAC010000032.1 GCA_913020555.1 uncultured Polaribacter sp.
GACTTGTTATTTTAATTTGGATGGTACAACTTATTATTTATCCAAGTTTTCTTTACTATACAAAAGAAAATCTTTACACTTGGCATCAAAAATATACCTCTAAAATAGCAGTAATTGTAGTTCCTTTAATGCTTTTTCAATTAATCTTTGGATTGATAATTTTATTTTATACCCCTACAATAAACCATTTCATTTATTTAGGTATCGTCATTTTTTTATGGGTATTTACATTATTGAGCTTTGCACCACTTCACTTTAAAATATCTGATGGAAATGTGAATAAAAAATTACTAACTACGCTAATTCATAGAAATTGGATTAGAACTTTACTTTGGTCATTTTTATTGATTTTTCATTTTTTTACTTTTTAAATCTCTTCTTCTGAGTAACAATTTTTACTCCTGTGCGTCTCATTTTTATAAATTACTAATTAACCTTCTTATAAACTAAAAAATTGAAGGAGACTCGTAAATTTTATAAATGAGAAATTCACAAATTCTATTTAAATATAAATAGCCCAGGAAACCTTTTCTATAAATACTGCGTCTCATCTTTACAGAAAATCAAAAACTATTTATCGGGATTTTATCCCAACTCAACAGATAACCATTTTTTAAAAATTAATAATCAACCATTTTTGAAGTATAAATTACAAATAATGAAAAAAACAATCCTCTTATTAGCTATCACTTTTAGCAGTTTATCAATTTTTTCTCAACACAAAATATTAGGAAAAATTGTTGATGAACAGAAACAATCTCTACCATTTGCTAATATTGTTTTATACAAAGTAGGTGAAGAAACAACGCCTTTAGGCACAATCTCTAATGATGATGGTAGCTTCAAATTAGAAAATATAAATTCTGGAAAATACAAATTAGAAGTTTCCATGTTGGGCTTTCAATCTTTTATCGAAAAAGAATTCGAACTAAATAACGACAAATCATTTCATATCGTTTTAAAAGAAGAAACACAGATGTTGAATGAAGTTGTTGTAAAGAGTAAACGACCTGTAATAAAACAAACAGCAGAAAAATTGGTTGTAGATTTAGAAAAATCAGAAATGGTGAATACAAATTTACAAGATATTATGAGAAAAATTCCAGGTGTTTTGGTTACTAATAACGGAATTTCTATTGCTGGAAATAGAGGTGTTCGAATTCTTATCAATAATAAAACTACAGAATATATGGATGTTGAAACGCTGTTAAGAGATTTCCCTGCAGATAATATTGCAAAAATTGAAGTTATAGAACAACCTGGTGCAGAATACGAAGCTTCAGGTTCTGGCGCTATCATCAATATAATTTTAAAGAAAAATGTTAGATTAGGAACTCACGGAAGCACTACCTTTTGGGTTGGTGAAGATGAAGGTTTTGAATACGGAACTGGATTTTCTATTGCTAGTTATAAAAACAAATTAAACTGGCAAGCAAGAGTAAATCATTCTCAACCTACATGGCGAAACGATTTATTTTTAACTAGAACCGTAGCAGACACCATTTATGACCAAAAAACCATAGAACCTTTTGACCCTTTAAATAACAGTATTAGTGGTAATTTAGATTATTACATCAATGAAAAAAACTCAATTGGTATAAATGGAAGTTGGAATAATAGAATATCTTCTAGAACTGTTGATAATACCACAAATATTATAAAACCAAATACAACTGAATTACTTTTAACGAATAATAATTATGATAGAGATAGAACAAACTTTAACATTAATCCTTATTATGAATATAAATCTGAAACAGAAAGATTATTATTAGATTTTAATTACGTGAATTTTGTGAATAATAGCACAAATACATTATTTGATACGCCACAAAGCGCAGAAGAATTTACCGATAGGAAATATGTACAAGATGGCACGTATAGCATTAAAACGTATAGAATAGACTATTCTAAAGAATTTTCAGAAAATTTAAAACTTAGCACAGGTTCTCGTTTTGCTGATGTAAGCACAAATAACGATCTAGAATCATATATCGAAAACAGCAATGGTAATTTTAATTTTATTGATGAAGAAAGTAGCCAATTTATTATAGATGAAACCATATTTGCAATCTACACAAAACTGAATGCCAGTTTTGGAAAATGGTCTTTTTCGGGTGGATTAAGATATGAAGATAGCAATACAGACGGATCATCAACCTACATGAAAGACGGAGAAATGGTTACGGAAGTACAAAATAGACCGATTGAAAAAATATTTCCAAGTGCTAGTTTAAGCAGAAAGTTTAACGATATTTTAGGGGCAAGTGTATCGTACAGTTATAGAATACAAAGACCAAGCTATAATAGTTTAAATTCATTTCAGACGTTTTTAGATCCTTTTTCTGCAAGCGAAGGAAACCCTAGATTAACTCCATCTTATACCAACAATTATCAGTTTAATTTAACCTATGAAGGACAACCTTTTTTTACAATTGGTTACAGTAAAACTGATGATGTTATCTTTGAGTTGATAAAACAAGACAATGAAACTGCCCAAATAAGGCAACAAGAAGTGAATGTTGAAAACAATGCCAACTGGAATTTCAGACTATTTGCGCCTTTAAATTTCATTCAGAAAAATATTGAAGGATATACTGGAATTATTGTGACTAATACAGATTATCAATCATCAACATTTGGAATAGATTTAAATAAATGGAATATGTATTGGTTTATTCAGGCTAGCTATAAATTACCTTGGGACATCAATTTTGAAATGAGTGGAAATTATGGAACGGGTGCTTTAGAAGGGCAAATAGATGTAGACTGGTTGGCAGAACTCGATTTTTCATTTGGGAAAAAGTTTTTAGACGATAAACTAAAGGTGAATTTAGGTTTTAATAAAATGCTAAATAGAGGTTTTGTGGGTAACATAGATTACGGCAACGGAATTGCTGCAGTAGAAAGCAATGGCTCTCGACAAAATATACAATTAAAAATGATATATAGTTTTGGCTCTAAGTTTGGTAAGAAAAAATCGAATAGAGAAATAAATAGAGACGAAGAAGATAGAATACAAGACAATAATTAATATCTTGTTCAGCAATGAATACAAAACTAAATAAATCAGATTGGATACTGCTGTCTATCATTTTAGGATTTACCGCATTACTAGGTTGTATCGATTATTATAGAGAGGAAAAAAAATTGATAGAATATTTAATAGATTTTCCAACAAATACACTATTATCCCTACTTATTATTTTAGTTTTTATTCAAAAAATCATCCCAACCTTATTGGTTGAAAATAGAAAATATTTTCACTTCTTTATTTCAAGTTTACTGCTTTTAACAATAACCGGCACTTTAGATAATCTTGTAGGAAGATTAACTGCAGGAAAATCTCTGAGTGCTATTTCTAATATATTAACTTATTTAAATGGAGGTCTATACAACGCCGTTGATATGGGTGGGTTTCCGCTCGGTGTTTTACTTATAAAAAAGTTCTATGAAGGACAACAAGAGTTATTAAAAACTCAAAAACTACAAAAAGAAAACGAATTAAAATTATTACGTTCACAAATAGATCCCCATTTTTTATTCAATAATTTAAATACTTTAGATAGTTTAATAGATAGTAACCCTAAAAAGGCTAAAGATTATATTAACAGATTATCTTTAATTTACAGATACTTAATTCAGACTAAAGATGCTGAGGTTATGGAACTTTCTAAAGAAATTCAATTTGCGGAAAACTATATATTTTTAATTGAAACACGTTTTGGAAACGATTATAAATTCATTCTAAAAAATGAAACAAGTAATTCAGAAAAATTCATCCCAACAGGAGCCCTTCAAATCTTATTAGAAAATGTGGTTAAACATAATAAAGCAGATGAAAAATTTATACAAACTAGCATTACCATAAATAATGATTTTTTAACCATCAAAAATAATAAGTTAAACAACCCCAATAAAGAAAGTTTAGGTACAGGATTGCAAAATCTGAAAGCGCGTTATCAATTACTTTCTGATAAAAAAATAGACATTAAAGAATCGAACAATTTCTTTTCAATTTCTATCCCAATTATTAATTTAATTGATGAAAATTAATAGCATGAAAATTTTAATTCTAGAAGACGAAATACCTGCTTATCAAAAATTACTCATTTATTTAAATGATACTTTTGAGAATAATTTTTCTCACGATATCGCTCGTTCTAATGCCGATGGGAAAAAACTTTTAATTCAAAATAAATACGATTTTATTTTATCAGACATTCAACTATTAGATGGTATTTCATTTGATTTATTTGATGAAATACATATTAATACTCCTATAATTTTTTGTTCTGCTCATGATGAATATCTGTTTAAAGCATTTAATACAAATGGAATCGCATATATTTTAAAACCGTTTTCTAAAGCCGATTTTAATAAAGCGATTGAAAAGTATCAATCGTTATTTAAAAAAGGAGTATATCATACTTTAAACTCAAATGCAATATCAAAATTAAAACGTGCCTTAAAAGAAGAAAATACAAGCTATAAAAAACGATTTGTCATAAAAAAAGCAAAAGGCATTCAATTATTAAACGTAACAGACATAAATTTAATAGAAGCCTCTGGAGATTTTTGTATTGTTACAGATAATTCTGGAAAACGACATACAATTTCACAAACTTTAGGAAGTATTTTTTTGCAATTAAACCATGAAAAATTTTTTAAAATCAATAGAAGTGAAATTGTGGGTATAGATGCTATAGAAAATATTGAAAATCACTTCAAAAACAGGTTGCTAATTTCTATAAAAAACCACAAAGAAAAAGTAATGACAAGCTCTTCTACAACCTCTGATTTTAGGAAATGGTTGGAAAATTAAATTTATTTCAGCTATTTAAAGATTTATTTTGAAGCGTTTCACATAATTTATCTCCCAACAAATTAAAAGCTTAAACATCAACAAATGCAATGATTTAAGAGCATTCTCAATAGAGAAAAAGTACCTATTTAGAACATCGTTTAAAAAAAAATCTAACCTTTTATTAATTTTTGGCATGATTCATGGTTAATCAGAAGCAATACTAATTTAAAAAACAATAAAATGAAAAAAATTATTTTGTCAATTGCCATGTTAACTGCTATTATTTTCACGTCTTGTTCTTCTGACAATAATGACGTTGACCCTTGTGAAGAAATTTCTCAAGAACAAACTGAAACACTATTCACAAACTTATTTACATCAGCTCTAAACTTCGGTTTGAATCCAACAACTGAAAACTGCAACGCTTATAAAAGTAGTGCTCAAGAATATATAGATTATGCCAATGAAATAAAAGGCTGTTTAGATAGCACAGAGCAAGCGGAACTAGAGGAAGAAATTGATGATTTAGAGACAGAACTAGCTGATTTAAATTGCAATTAAAACTACGTGAACTTTACAGTTTATAATTTTAAAAGCAAAACCTTTTTGTAATAAAGGTTTTGCTTTTTATATTTTTAAAAAAAATAGTAAGGTTACATTAGAAAACAATTAAGAAGTAATAAACCTTAATCATTTAACTTTAAAACCGCCATAAATGCTTCTTGAGGAATTTCTACATTACCTACTTGACGCATTCTTTTCTTACCTTTTTTCTGCTTTTCTAATAATTTACGTTTTCTAGAAATATCACCTCCATAACATTTAGCAGTAACATCTTTACGCAATGCCTTTGTAGTTTCCCTAGCGATAATTTTTGCACCAATTGCTGCTTGAATAGGAATATCAAACTGTTGCCTAGGAATTAAAGTCTTTAATTTCTCAACAATTTTTTTACCAATAGAATACGCATTATCTGCGTGCAACAATGCAGAAAGTGCATCTACAGGCTGTCCATTTAATAAAATATCTACTCTTACTAATTTTGATTCTTTCATTCCTATCGGATGATAATCAAAAGAGGCATAACCTTTAGAAACGGTTTTTAAACGATCATAAAAATCGAAAACAATTTCTGCCAAAGGCATTTCAAAAATCAATTCTACTCTTTGAGTTGTTAAATAGGTCTGATTTACAATTTGACCACGTTTCTCAATACACAAACTCATTACTTGCCCAACAAAATCAGATTTTGTAATAATAGATGCTTTTATAAAAGGCTCTTCTACTCTATCTAATCTAGATGGATCTGGTAAATCTGTTGGATTGTTTAAAACAACAACTTCTTCTGGATTTTTCTTAGTATAGGCGTGATAAGAAACATTAGGTACTGTAGTAATTACAGTCATATTAAACTCACGCTCTAGACGCTCTTGAATAATTTCCATATGCAACATCCCTAAGAATCCACATCTAAAACCAAAACCTAAAGCTGCAGAACTTTCTGGTTGAAACACTAAAGAAGCGTCATTCAATTGCAATTTTTCCATAGAATAACGCAATTCTTCATAATCTTCTGTGTCTACAGGATAAATACCTGCAAATACCATTGGTTTTACATCTTCAAAACCATCTATAGTTTCTGTTGTGGGTTTGGCAGCATCTGTAATTGTATCTCCTACTTTTACTTCTTTTGCAGTTTTAATACCTGTAATTAAATACCCAACATCACCGGTTTTTACAGATTTTTTTACAACTTGCTCTAGTTTTAACGTACCAACCTCGTCTGCAAAATAATTTTTGCCAGTGGCCATGAACTTTATTTCTTGCCCTTTTTTAATCTCACCATTCAACACTCTAAAATAAGTTTCAATTCCTCTGTAAGAATTATAAACCGAATCGAATATTAAGGCTTGTAATGGCGCTTCTGGGTTTCCTTTTGGAGCAGGAATTCTATCAATAATAGCTTCTAAAATATTTTCTACACCAAAACCTGTTTTCCCACTTGCGTGAATTACCTCTTCTGGATCACATCCTAATAAATCTACAATATCATCTGTAACTTCTTCTGGATTTGCTGATGGTAAATCTACTTTATTCAACACTGGAATAATTTCCAAATCATTCTCTAAAGCCAAATATAAGTTAGAAATGGTTTGTGCTTGTATACTTTGTGCTGCGTCTACAATTAACAATGCACCTTCACAAGCTGCAATAGATCTGGAAACTTCATAAGAGAAATCTACGTGACCTGGAGTATCAATTAAATTTAAAATAAAAGGCTCTCCATTATGAATGTAATCCATCTGTATTGCGTGACTTTTTATGGTAATGCCACGTTCACGCTCCAAATCCATACTATCTAATAACTGTGCTTTCTGCTCACGAGCAGTTACAGAGCCAGTAAAATCTAACAATCTATCTGCTAATGTACTTTTACCATGATCTATATGTGCGATTATGCAAAAGTTTCTAATATTCTTCATTCGTTAAATTTGAGTTGTAAAATGTTTGCAAATATAAGCGAATTAAAAAGTAGAAACAATAAAACCTTTTTTTAAAATCCTTGAATTGAAATACTGTTAATCAACTCCTAAAACAAAGTATTATAAGATATTCTTAACATTGTTAACGCTTAAATAATTGTATTTTGGAGTTATTATTAATTTGAAACTAATCCTAATGAAAATAAAAGCCGTTTTAATAATACTTGGCGTTGTTATTGCACTTTTCTTAATATCGCAATTTTACTTTATGAACGCACAAAATAATATTGAACAATATCCTTACAAGGTTGAAAAAATTTACGAAGGTTTTGAAATCAGAAACTATGAAGGCGCTCTATTTACATCTGTAAAATTAGCAACAAATAATTATGACAAAGCATCAAGTAAGGGGTTTTCGATCTTAGCTGGCTATATTTTTGGTGGTAATAGTGATAATGAAAAAATTGCAATGACAAGTCCTGTAGCAATGACTTTAGAGAAAAATACAGAAATGTTATTTCTAGTTCCAAAAGACTATACTAAAGAGAATTTACCAAAACCAAATGACAAGAATATAGAATTTAAAGAAATCAATGCCAAAAAAGTAGCTGCAATTTCTTTTGGTGGATGGGCCAATGATGATAAAATAGCTACTTACAAAGCAAAACTTATCAAACTTTTAGACAAAGAAAACATTGAGTACACCAATAAATTTCTGTTCTTAGGTTATAATGCACCTATGGAGGTTGTTAATCGAAAAAACGAAGTAATTGTAGAGCTCAAATAGTTACATATCTCAAATCAATTCATTTACTTTTGGTTTAAGCTAAGTAATCACCATTAAAAATAAAAGACTACTTTTTTATACCTGATACCTTTATAGCTTCTTGAAATTCTTCCCAACTTACCAATCCATTTTTATTGGTATCAAAACTTTGCATCATAAATTCGGCTACTAAACCTCTAATCAGAAGACTTACATCTGCCTCTTTTAGCATTTTTTTAAAATCGATTTTTGTCAGATTTCCATCATTATCTTCATCAAAATAATCAAAGGCTTCTCTAGGTTCAGAGAATTTACTTCTCATCAATTTTTCGATATTAGTTAAAATTTTTTCTTTTGTCCAAGCCATTTTTTAGTTTTTAAAATCAGTATTTATATAACATCCTTCTCTCTAATTTATTTTTTATCTTAATATCGTTTTTAATATTGATAATTTCTAATAAATCCCAAAAAAAATCAAATTTAACAAGTTGATACAAAATTTGAAAATGCTAAAATTGTGACTATGATAGATCAAAAGAAGTAAAATTTTATAAAAAATACATTTGATAATTCCGATTCTAATATTTGATGTTGTTGCTTTTAACTTAAGGTTTTATAGATTTTGGGTTATCACTAATAAAAACACTAATTTTGCAGAAAATTAATTATTTTGGTTAAAATAGGTAACATAGAACTTCCAGAATTTCCTCTTTTGTTAGCACCAATGGAAGATGTTTCTGATCCACCATTTAGAGCATTGTGCAAAGAAAATGGTGCAGATGTTGTATATACAGAATTCATTTCTTCTGAAGGATTGATTAGAGATGCTGCAAAAAGTGTTATCAAACTAGATATTTACGAAAAAGAAAGACCTGTTGGCATTCAGATTTTTGGAGCGAATTTAGATTCGATGCTGAAAACTATTGAAATTGTAGAAAAATCAAATCCTGATATTATTGATATCAACTTTGGTTGTCCTGTTAAAAAAGTGGTTTCTAAAGGTGCAGGTGCTGGTATTTTAAAAGATATTGATTTGATGGTAAAATTGACCAAAGAAATGGTGAAACACACCAATTTACCAATTACCGTTAAAACTCGTTTAGGCTGGGATCACGATTCTATACGAATTGTAGAAGTTGCAGAGCGCTTGCAAGATGTTGGCTGCAAAGCCATTGCTATTCATGGAAGAACACGTGCACAAATGTATAAAGGTGATGCAGATTGGAAACCAATTGCTGCAGTAAAAAATAACCAAAGAATGCATATTCCTGTTTTCGGTAATGGAGATGTTACTACACCAGAAAGAGCCATGGAAATGCGTGATAAATATGGTTTAGATGGGGCAATGATTGGTAGAGCTTCCATTGGGTATCCTTGGTTTTTTAATGAAGTGAAACACTTCTTTAAAACTGGAGAATATTTACCAAAACCTACAATTGGCGAACGTACAGAAATGGCTAGAAGACACCTACAAATGGCTATCGATTGGAAAGGTGAACGTTTAGGAGTTGTAGAAACAAGAAGACATTATACCAACTATTTTAAAGGAATACCACATTTTAAAGAATACAGAATGAAAATGGTTACTTCTGATGATCCAAAAGACGTATTTACTGCTTTTAACGAGGTAGAAGAGAAATTTGGCAGTGCTTTAATTACAGATATGAAATAGTTGTAAGGCATTTGACAGAACGTTAGAATTGGAATTAAAATGAAAAAAGAAACGCTAAATATATTTATAACCATATTGACGCTAATTCCCTTGACATTTTACTTAATAATCAGTGTATACGCTTTGTATAATATTCTATCGAAATTTTCAGTTGATACATTGATAATTTTAATACCAATTACCTTAGGGATACTTGGCTATATTGGATTACTTATGAATTTGAAAAAAGACAAAGGTCAAAAATGGGAATTTATAAATCTTACATTTCTGATTTCGGGAATAATTGGATGGGTTCTTTTTAATTCTTTCGTTGGTGGAATTGAAGCTTGGAAATGGATTATAATGATTGAGGAACCCGACGAGTGGTTAATTTTTGTTGGTCCTATTCTATTGACAATGTATTTAACAATCATAAAAGCGAAACACCTTACAACAATGTATTTGAAATTATAGCACCCTGCGGGATGCTACGCTTCATATACTAACCGTTACCTTTCTATAAATTCTTTAGAAATTCTACTACTCGCAATTTTTGCTGCAATAAAACCTAAAGCCGTAATCGTGCATATTACAATTAAAAGATTGGACAATTTAAATTCAACAGGATAGGCCAAACTTTCTGTAATCATAAATAAACTAAACTGCTTTTGTAAAAAGACCAATATAATTCCAATAATTAATCCTAAAAACATCCCAAAAAGAGTTAATAGAAAACCTTGAAAAACAAATATTTGTTTTATCTCTTTTAAAGATACTCCTAAATTAAATAAAGTTTTCAAGTTGTTTTTTTTATCAATAATCATCATAATTATTGCACCAATTACATTAAATAAGGCTATAATTACTATCAAAGTAAAAATAAGATAAGAGACAAAATTTTCAGTATTTATTACTTTGTAAAAAACGGAATTCAATTGTTCCTTTGTTTGTACTTTAAAATTTTTACCTAAACTATCTTGTAACTGATTTGCAATTTCATCCGATTTCAGAACATCACTTAATTTTAGTTCTAAACCAGTGATTTGATTTTCTTTAAATCTTAATAAATTTTGAGCTTCTTCTAGATTTAAATACACAAATTTGCTTTCAAATTCTTCTGTGCCTGAGTATAATCCTACAATTTGAACATTTGTTTTATAAAATGCATTATTAGGGCTTATAAAACCTGTACCTCCTTTAGGCACCATAATAGATAATGGTTGTCCAAAACTTCTTACTCCTAAAGAAAGTTTTATTGCTATTGTTCTGCCAACAACTGCAGTATTCAAATACTCTTTCTCCAACCAATTACCAACACTTAGCGCATCATCAATATTGGTAATCTCTGTGTAATTATCTTGTACACCTTTTATAAAAGCAATCTCATTTTTATCATTATGTTCTAAAAAAACTCTTTCTTCTATTATTTTTGAACTTGCTAAAATAGATGGATTATCCTGCAAAATTTGAGCAACATCTTTTGTAAATACAAACGATTTTCCTTTGGCTGAAGTAATTTTTATATCAGGGTCTGAAGCTTCTAACAAGCTGTAACTAAATGTGCGCAAGCCAGAGAAGCCAGAAAGTATAATAAACAAGGCTAATGAACCTACAATGACTCCAAAAGAGGCTATAATAGTTATAATATTTATAGCATTATTGCTTGTTTTTGAAAAAAGATATCTTTTGGCTATGTATAAGGAAAAATTCAATATCGTAAATTGAATTTACAGCTTTTTACGCCTAGGTAAAACTTCTGGATTTTTAATTGGGTTTGCGTCTTCACCATTTAAAGACTTATCAATTTCTTCTAAATAATCTAATGTATCATCACCAAAAAACAGTAATTCTGGCATTCTACGCAACTGATTTTTAGTACGTTTTGCCATTTCATGGCGAATTAAAACGGTATTAGATTGCACACCTTTTACGATTTCATCTCTTTTATCTGATGGAAAAATACTCAAGTATACTTTAGCCACTCCTAAATCTGAAGTAACATGTACTTTAGATACTGAAATTAGCACACCTTTCATACCATCTTGTGCTGCTTTCTGCAACACATCTACCAAATCTTTTTGCAATACAGATGCAATTTTTCTTTGCCTATTCGTTTCTTCCATAGTGCAAATTTACAATATTTTTATGGAGTGTAAATCTTATTTCTAATTGCATACATCACTAAACCAACTCTATTTCTTACATTTAATTTTATGAATAAATTGTTTCTATAACCATCAATAGTTTTAGGACTCAAGAACATTTTATCTGCAACTTCTTTATAAGTCATTTCTGTACAAGCCAATTTTAAAAATTCAATTTCACGATCTTTCAAAACCATTTGCTCATCCATAGATCCTGAAATAGATTTCATTAATAAGTTGGTTACACTTTTAGTATGGTAAAACCCATTTTCTACAATTTCTGTAAGTGCTTTTTCTAAAACCGATTTTTCAGTATCTTTTAACAAATACCCCACTGCACCTGCTTTTAGCATTTTAAGAATTGTGTTATTCTCATCTTCTACAGATAAGGCCATTACATTAACATCTGGATGTGTTTTATTAATCCATGCTGTAGTTTCAATTCCGTTCATAATTGGCATATTGATATCCATTAAAACAACATTGGGAATGTTTTTAGGAGATTCAGAAAATCGATCAATTAATTCTTGACCATTTTTACATGTATATAAAACCTTAAATCTCTCAAAATTATCTACCATACCCTGTATTGCTTGAGATAATAAGGTATGATCATCAACAATAACTACTGAAAATTCTTTCATAATTTGTATTTAATTTCTAAAGTTGTTCCTTTATTCTTTTCAGAAGTAAGTTCAACTTCTGCACCAATTAATTTTGCTCTATTTTTTATATTGATAAGACCTATGCCTTCTTTTTTTTCTCCGGATGAAAAGCCAATTCCGTTGTCCTTAGCGCTAATTATTAAATTAGAATTGCTATAATTTAGACTTACATTTAACTGTGAAGCTCTAGAATGTTTTATAGTGTTAGAAAAGAATTCTTGTAAAATTCTAAAAATAATGATACTCGATTTTTGTTCAATATCTCGTTCTTCTCCAGAAATTTCTAGAGTAGATGTAATAAAATTTAAACGATTAAAACGATCAATTTCCAATTGAACCGCTTCTCTCAAATCTATGGTACTCATCGCCTCAGGATTAATCAATTTAGACAAGGAACGTACCTCTTTTAATCCTTTTGTAATTGTGTCAGAAACTTCTTTAATATTTTCTGTAGTTGAATTTTGTAGTTGAATTTTTGCCAAAGTTAAAAGTTGACCAATATTATCATGGAGTTCCCAACTTATGTTTCTTAAGGTTTCTTCTCTTATTTCTATTTGGGTTTCTGTTATTTCTTTTTCAAAACGTTGTTGTGCTTCTTTTTGTTCTTCTACTAATACATTTTTTTTTCTTTGAAAAGTAGTAAATAAAATAATGAGTGCAACTACAATAATAAACACCAATCCTGTAGAAACTATTAATATAAATCCTCCGTTTTCCTGCATGTTATTAGACCGTATATAAAAATTAACTGAAATACGACAGCAAGATAATAAATAATAGGAAACATATCTCTAGTTGCGAAAATACTAGAATAATATAAAGACCAAAATGGCACTGTGGTTAAATAAAAAACTAAAAAAGCAACTGAAAGCCAAAAAGATAACATTTTTTTATAATTTAAAATGCTTTCTGAATTTAACAATTCTATAAAAAATAAAATTACGATAATACTATTCACGACTCCTTCTATTGGTACAGTATAGAAGATATAAAAATTAAAATAATAAAGAAGAAAATAAATCAAGTTAAAGACGAGAACCAGTCCTTTTAGAATATTTATTCTCGTTTTATCTTTTAATAAATTATAATAAATTAAAGCGAAACTATTGAATTCAAAAAAAGTATAGATATCAAAAAGTTTAAGATTATTAATCCCAAAATATATTCGATCCAATATTTCAAAAAATATAATAATTAATATGTGTGATATAAAATACTTGTAAAAAGAATATTTTTTATAATTATTATAAAAAATAATGGATAATAAAAATGTTAAATAAGGTAACCATCTCATTATATTTTCAATAAGTAAACCATCATCTACAACCATACTTAATCGTGGTATGGAGGAGTTGGAGGAAGTCTATTGGCAGATGAACTCTCTAAACCATCTTGCATACTTAAGTTAGGTAAACTTGCTTTATTTACTTGCTTTGCTCTTACCTTTTTTAAAAACTCTAAAATTTCTATAGGCCTTCCTTTTTCTGAATATAAAGGTTCAAATGCAACATCATCTTTGCCACCAATTGTAGTTGTTGGCGTAAAAATTAAAGTCTGTCTATTTCTTAAATCTTTCTCCTTGTAATTTTTAGGATAAGTTGATGGGTAAATTCTAAAACCTGTTACTGGAATATCCTTCTCTTTAGATATTCTTTCTATATAAGCTATGTACTGTTTTAAATCGTCTAACTTGTACCAATTATAGTTTGTAGATACAGAATCTTTACCTTTAGATACTTTTTTTAAATATTTATTTAATTCTTTTTTAGGTCCTTTATCAAAGGCACTCATCATCTTGTTCATTTCTTCATAAGTAATTACTTGTGATGGTCTATTACTATTTGGATAACAGGATAAATCTTCATTAAGAGTTTCTTTTTTAGTAGATTCTGTGATACATGAAAATGCTATAATTGAAAAGATTAGTAGCATCAATACTTTTGTGAATTTTGGTTTCATTGGATTTAGTTATAGTGATTAATAATACCCAAAATACAATTTATATTTCTAAAAATTTATGACGCCTTAAAAAAAGGGGTTTTTCCTATAGTAGAAAGCGTGTTTACATTTGTTAACTATTGAAGAATATATTAGACCTTTGAGAAAAGAAAAAAGAATACATCTCGAAAAGGGGAAATTGCTAAAAACATCTTTAAATTGCTTAAAGATGTTTTTTATTACTCAATATTTATAAAACAAAAACCTTAAAACATTATTGTTTTAAGGTTTTTATTTTTATTGAAGTTTTAAGCTTAATCAGCTAGTATTATAGCTTTATTATCATTTAATTCTAAAGTACCAGAGTTAATTGATAATGTTAGTATCTTATCATCATCTATATGAGGAACTAATTTACCACTTAAATCATTTAGTTCTAAATGCTCTTGAGAATGCACATGAATATGAATTGTACCTTCTTTTAGAACAGAAACTACTGGTGCGTGATTATTTAGCATTTGAAATTCTCCATTAATACCAGGTACTAAAACAGAATCTATTTCTGATGAAAATAAAATAGCTTCTGGTGTTACAATTTCTAAAAACATAATTTCTTTTTTAAGCTTCTGCTAACATTTTTTCACCAGCATCAATTGCATCTTGAATTGAACCTCTTAAGTTGAATGCTGCTTCTGGATATTTATCTAACTCACCATCCATAATCATATTAAATCCTTTAATAGTGTCTTTAATATCAACTAAAACTCCTGGTATTCCAGTAAATTGTTCAGCTACATGAAAAGGTTGAGATAAGAAACGTTGCACACGTCTCGCTCTATGTACTACTAATTTATCTTCTTCCGATAATTCTTCCATACCTAAGATTGCAATAATATCTTGTAACTCCTTATATCTTTGTAAAATTTCTTTTACTTTTTGTGCAGTGTTATAATGCTCATCGCCTAAAATATCTGCAGTAAGAATTCTTGAAGTAGAATCTAATGGATCTACCGCAGGGTAAATACCCAACTCTGCAATCTTACGAGATAATACTGTAGTTGCATCTAAGTGTGCAAATGTTGTTGCCGGCGCTGGGTCTGTTAAATCATCTGCAGGTACATAAACCGCTTGAACAGAAGTAATAGAACCTTTTTTAGTAGACGTAATACGCTCTTGCATAGCACCCATTTCTGTTGCTAATGTTGGCTGATAACCTACTGCAGAAGGCATACGACCTAATAATGCAGACACCTCAGAACCTGCTTGTGTAAATCTAAATATATTGTCTACAAAGAAAAGTACATCTTTTCCTTGTGCTTCTCCAGCTCCATCTCTAAAATATTCCGCAATTGTCAAACCTGACAATGCAACTCTTGCACGGGCCCCAGGAGGTTCGTTCATTTGTCCAAATACAAAAGTAGCTTTAGAATCTTTCATTCCGGCTTTATCTACTTTAGATAAATCCCATCCTCCTTCTTCCATAGAATGCATGAAATCATCACCATATTTGATAATACCTGATTCTAACATTTCTCTAAGTAAATCATTTCCTTCACGGGTTCTTTCTCCAACTCCGGCAAAAACTGATAAACCACCATGTCCTTTTGCGATGTTGTTAATTAACTCCTGAATTAAAACTGTTTTACCTACTCCTGCTCCACCAAATAATCCAATTTTACCTCCTTTAGCATAAGGTTCAATTAAATCAATAACTTTTATACCGGTGAATAATACTTCTGTAGAAACAGATAAGTCTTCAAACTTAGGCGCAGCTCTATGAATTGATAATCCATTTTTACCTTCTTTACTTAAATTTCCTAAACCATCAATAGCATCTCCTGTAACGTTAAATAAACGTCCATAAATATCATTACCTATTGGCATTTGAATTGGAGTTCCAGTAGCGATAACTTCTGCTCCTCTCATTAAACCATCAGTAGCATCCATCGAAATAGTTCTTACTGTATCTTCACCAATATGCTGTTGCACTTCTAAAACTAAAATAGAACCGTCAGCTTTTTTAATTTCTAATGAATCATAAATCTTAGGAAGCTCACTGTTTTCAGTATTGAATTCAACATCAATAACTGGACCAATGATTTGAGAAACTTTACCTGTTGTTGTAGACATTTTGTATCTAATTAAATTATTATTTATTGCTAGAATCTAATATTCTTTTTTGAATGTGCAAATTTACTTTTTTTGAGTGGAATTAAAAAGTAAAATACAATAAAAAAAGCCTCATCAAAATGATGAGGCTTTTAGCTTAAATTGTTAGCGATTAGTTATTTGCTTTAACCTCTACTCTTCTATTTTTTGCTCTACCTGCAGCAGTACTATTTGACGCTGTAGGCTGATCTTCACCAAAACCCTTGGCTGTTAATCTTGAAGCTTTAACTCCGTTTTTAACTAAATAATCTTTAACCGCATTTGCTCTCTTATCAGACAATAATAAATTCAATGCTTTTGTTCCTGTACTATCTGAGTGTCCATTAATATCAAATTCAGAATCAACAAACTCGTTCATAACTCCAACCATACCGTCTAGTTGTTGAGTTACACCAGCTTTAAAAGATGACTTACCAAAGTTAAACAAGATGGGCTCGGAAAAAGTACCTTCTTCCACTTTTTTAATCTCAGGACATCCATTGTTAGAAGCAACTCCAGCTTCATTTGGACATTTGTCATCTTTATCTAAAACACCATCACCATCAGTATCTGGCCAAGGACATCCATTGTTTTCAGATGGACCTGCACTAGAAGGACATTTATCATCTTTGTCTACCACTCCATCACCATCTGCATCTGGACAGCCTTTGTTAGCCTCAGTTCCGATATCATTTGGACACATATCATCTTTATCTGCAACACCATCACCATCCGCATCTGGACATCCATTCATCGCTGCTAATCCAGCCGTGTTAGGACAAGCATCGTCAGAATCCTTTATACCATCACCATCTGAATCTGGGCAACCATTAAACTCTTCCAAACCAGCAACCTCTGGACAGGCGTCTTTTTTATCATAAACACCGTCTCCGTCAGTATCAGTTCCTCCAAATTGAAAAACTAAACCTAATGAAGTTTGTATATGGTCTCCAACTTTATCGGCAAAACCAAACTTACTACCATGTTGGAAATTAAGACCAAATTTTTCAGTAAACCATGTATTAAAACCAATACCTACACCGAACATACCTTCTCCTTCAGAATCTACTGAAACATATTCTCCTCCCAAATAAACAAAAGGATCAAACCAACCTGTATGACCAAATAAATTATTTAAATCGTATTTCACATTAGCTCCAACTGAGTAGTAAAAAAAATCAGCATCACCACCTTCCATGATATGGGTAATTTTATTCAAAGAACCAGCAAGTTGTAGTGAAAAACCTTTGTTTAAATACTTTTCAGCGGTAATCCTAGATACTGAAGGTAAAAAATTCCAATCCGAGCTACCAACATGGTCTAAAGCCTGATCTATAAAATCTTGAGATGGATTATAATAATCTACTATATTAACACCAAAACTTACAGCCCAGGGGTTATTTTCATCTTGCGCATTTATGCTACCTAAAGTTAGCAATGCAAACAAGGCTACAACGACTAATTTAAATTGTTTCATTATCAAATTTTTTAATTAAAAGTTCATTATTGTTTAACGCAAAAATAAGTGGTTAAACTTTAATAATCTAAACAAATTTACAAAATATTACCAAACTCACAAGTTTTTCTATATTCTAAATAACTTTTAGTCGCTTTCCTACAGTAATAAATGCAGCAATTGCCTTGTCTAAATGTTCTTTTGTATGTGCAGCTGACAATTGAACTCTTATCCTTGCCTTTTCCTTAGGAACTACTGGAAAAAAGAATCCAATGACATAAATTCCTTCTTGAAGTAATTCATTAGCCATAACCTGAGATAATTTTGCGTCATATAACATAACCGGAACAATTGCAGCATCTGCACCTACTAAATCAAAGCCTGCTTTTTCCATTTCTGTTCTAAAATAATTGGTATTCCATTCTAATTGATCACGTAATGAAGTATCCTCTGAAATTAAGTCTAATACTTTTAAAGAAGCCCCAACTATAGAAGGCGCTAGAGAATTAGAGAATAAATATGGTCTTGAACGCTGTCTTAAAATTTCAATAATTTCTTTTTTACCGGTTGTATAGCCTCCCATTGCTCCACCAAGCGCTTTACCCAAAGTTCCTGTTACAATATCTACCCTATCCATAACGTTTTTCAACTCTACAGTTCCTCTTCCTGTTTTACCAATAAAACCAGTTGCATGACATTCATCAACCATAACCAAAGCATCGTACTTATCTGCTAAATCACAAATCTCGTCTAATTTAGCTACGATGCCATCCATAGAAAAAACACCATCTGTTACGATTATTTTAAATCGATGATTTTGTTTATTGGCTTCTATTAATTGTTCTTCTAAAGAAACCATATCATTATTATTGTAGCGATAGCGAGCAGATTTACACAAACGAACACCATCTATAATAGAAGCGTGATTGAGGCTATCAGAAATAATTGCATCATCTTTGGTTAATAAAGGTTCAAAAACACCTCCATTAGCATCAAAACAAGCTGCATATAAAATGGTATCTTCTGTTTGATAAAAATCAGCAATTTTTTCTTCTAATTGTTTATGAATATCTTGTGTTCCGCAAATAAAACGAACAGAGGACATGCCAAAACCATGAGTATCCATTGTATCTTTTGCCGCTTGAATTACCTCTGGATGATTTGATAAACCTAAGTAATTATTTGCACAAAAGTTAATAACCTCTTCTCCAGTAGAAATTTTTATAATTGCATCTTGAGATGATGTGATGATTCTTTCAGATTTGTATAAACCTGCCTCTTTTATCTCCTGAAGCTCATTTTTTAAAGTATCTTTAATTTTACCGTACATTTTTTATCGATTTAAAAAAAACAAATTTACGAAGTTTATTTTTTTGATGATACTTCAACGACATCAATTTTATCATTAATATAAATGAGTATTTTTTTATCAACTTTAAAATTCATTGATTCTAAAACATGCTGATACTTTATTAATTGTTGGTGATGTTTTTGAGATGGGCTGCCTGTTTTGTAATCAATAATTGAAACTGAATCATTAGTAAAAACCAATCTATCTGGAATAATGATATGATTGTCTACATCAACAATTTCTCTTTCATTATACACAATTGGTGATTCTGAGAAGTAAAAAGTTAGTTTTGGATGATTTATGACCTTATATATTGTTTCTTGTATTGCAAGCGTTTGATCATAATTTAAAATTCCTTGATGTTGATATTGCTGAAGTACATATTCCACATCTTTTTTAGTTTTGATTTTGGCAAATATTTCATGTAAGAGATTTCCAAAATCAATCGCTTTACCTTGTTCCGTATTCCAAAGTTTAGAGGAACTTGCCAATAAAACAATATTGTGTTGTTGCCAAGGAGTAGTTATAAATTTTTCACTTGTTACTGCAACAGTGTTTTCATCTCTTTTAGTACCAACTCTTTTTTCATCTCCAAAATTGTATGCTAAAAGCTCATCTTGCCAAAGGTTTAATTCTTTTAGGTAATTGATAAAAACACCTGAATAAAAATTCGTATTCTCTTCTCCTTTCGTTGATATTTTCTTTTCTGTAACAATATGTAATTGCTCTACAGCTCTGGTTAAAGCAACGTATAAAAGATTAAAATTATCTAACTCTAACTCTTCTTTTTGTTGGTTAAAAATCTCCGAACCCCGTTTACTCACCAACTCTAAACTTTTACTATAATCTACCAACAATTCAGCAAAACCATTATAAGCCTCTGGCAAATTGTTTAGCCAAGACTTTGGTTTAATTTGTCTATAAATTTCTACATCACAAGGAAAAATTACAACGGGAAATTCTAATCCTTTTGATTTATGAATGGTCATTATCTGAACGGCATTTTCAGTTTCTGGCGCAACAATACTTAATTTATCCTTTTTAAGTTCCCAAAACTCCAAAAACTCGGCAACATTTGTTTCTTTTCTTTGTTGCTCTAAAACAACATCTAAGAAAAATTGTGTGTAAGCATCAGAGGAATCCACTAAATTAAAACCTCTAATAATTGCTTCCATTTTCTCATAAAAAGGTAATTGATGAAAATGCGAAAAATTAAAAGAGACTCCATATTCGTGCATTTCTTGAATGATGAATTGATTCTCTTTTTTAACGAATTTTTCTAAAAACAGATGTTTTGATTCTTTAATTTTTAAATGTTGATGCAAAAAATACAGCACCTCAAAACGCATTTCTTCATCATTTGGATTTTGTACTGTTTTTAAAAAATTAATAATAAAATTGACTTTTGTACTATTTTGTAACAGTAAAGTTTCTGATGAAACTATATTAATATTATGTTCTGATAGATATTTGGCAACTGCAATTCCGTCTTTTTTAGTTCGCGTTAAAACGCAAATCTCACTTAAGGAAAACTCCTTTTCTAAATGAAGAATCTTTTCTAACACCTTCTTTGGATATTTTATTTTCTCATCTTCCTTTTCCGGTTCTTTCTCTAAAAAATTAAGCGATACAAAGCCTCCTTTTCTATCGTTTTCTAACTGCATGTTTCCATCAATAAATAATTTTTTATAAGACTCATTTTGAAGAAAATTTGAAGAGTGTTTAAAAAATGAATTATTAAAATTAATTATTTCTGAAAAACTTCTAAAATTAGTTTCTAAGTTTCTAATTTCTTTTGCTACATGAAAAGGATTTTCTGCCTCTGACCCCAAATTTATAAACTGTTCTGCTTTTCCTCCACGCCATCTATAAATAGCTTGTTTACCATCACCTACCAATAATAAATTACTGTTTTCTTGTGATAAGGCATTATCTATTAACGGAATTAAATTTTGCCATTGCAAAACAGAAGTATCTTGCATTTCATCTATAAAATAATGTTGAAAACGTTGTCCTATTCTCTCATAAATAAATGGTGCTGGTTGATTTTTGATATTATCAGCAATTAGCTGATTAAATTCCGCATTCAAGCGAAGATTATTATCTTCTTTTATTTGAGCTAATTCTGAATTGATATTATTTAAAACCGCTAAAGGAATGATACTTTTTAAAGCGATTTTATTTAGTACATATAAAGAATATTTAGCATCATACAACGCTTTAGATTTATAATAATATTGATGAAATTCTTCTTTTAAGTTATCTATTGCACTCTTTGCCGATGCAGCAGTTTTAGCCCCATATAAATTTTTATCAGCATCAATATTTTTATATAAACGGCCTTCAAACTTAATATCACCTGCTTTTAAAAATCGTAATTTTTGGAATTTTTGAAAATGTTTTGGATAATCACTGTAGCTAAAATCAGTTGTTGAAAGTCCATTATCCGAAATAAATTGCAAAGCGGTATCTCCAAAATCCTTGAATTCCTTTTCAATCTGAATATTGATTTTTTGCAACCTACTTTTTAAACTAAAAAAATCATCCAACTGCTTCTCTGCTAAATTTCTAAAATGTTTTACATCATCTTCATTCAATAAAATTTTAGCAAATTCATTTAAATCGTTCGCAATATCCCATGATGTATCGTTGTCTGTTTTATCTAAAGAATAGTCAATTAAAAGTTTCGTTAATTTTTTATCGGTTCCTATTTTAGAAATCAACACATCTACAGCTTCGTTTAATAAAGAAACTGCATCCATTTCTACTTCAAAGTTTAATGATAATCCTAAATCATAAGCAAAATTTTTAATGATTTTATGCGTAAAACTATCAATGGTAGTAATTGAAAATGCAGAATAATTTTGCAGAATAGCATCTAAAACTTTTCTACTTCTTTCTTTAACAGTAGGTTTATCAATTGCTGTCTCATTGATAATGTTTTTATATAAATCGTTCTCTTTTCCTTCAGTAAACTCCTCTAAGTTCAGCAAAACACGTTCTTTCATTTCACCAGCTGCTTTGTTGGTGAAAGTAATTGCTAATATTTTCTGAAATTTAAAAATATCTTCAGAACTCAATAAAACTTTTAGATATTCTTTAACTAAAGTGAATGTTTTTCCACTTCCTGCAGAAGCATTGTACACTTGAAAAGAGGTAGGTTGTTGCACAGAATTATTTTTTCTGCAAAATAATCTTTTTAGAAGCAAGAGACAAGATTCATGAGAAAAGAAAAAACAGGACTACTTGGTTGTAATCCTGTTTTTTCTTTTATTTTTTTATTCAAGGAATACTACCCCAAACCAACATCTAAAGACATCATAACAATAAAGCCTCCAATAAAACCAAGTGTAGCAATATCTGTAAATTTATCTCTTTGAGTTTCTGGAATTACCTCCTCTACAACTACAAAAATCATTGCTCCAGCAGCAAAAGCCAACGCATATGGTAAAATTGGAGTAAAAAATGAGACAGCTAATGCTCCTAAAACTGCTGCAATTGGCTCTACAATGGCAGACAACTGTCCGTACCAAAAACTTTTAAACCTACTCACGCCTTGCCTTCTCAAAGGCATTGCAACTGCGAAACCTTCTGGAAAATTCTGAATTCCAATACCAATTGCTAAGGAGATTGCTGCAATAATCATTTCTGTTTGTTCCACACCTACTAAAGTTGAAGCTGCTCCAAATAAAACTCCTACAGCTAATCCTTCTGGGATATTGTGCAACGTTATTGCCAAAACTAATAAAGTCGTTTTATGCCATTCAGTTTTTACACCTTCTGCTTCATTTTCCTTAAAGTTGATATGTAAATGGGGTAAAATTTTATCCATCCCAAAAAGAGAAAGCGCACCTAGAGCAAAACCAATTGCTGCTGGTAAAACTCTAAAAAACCCTTCACCAGGACTGTTGTCTATTGCTGGCGCTAACAAACTCCAAAAACTTGCAGCTACCATAACTCCGCCTGTAAAACCTAACATTCCGTCTAAAACTGCTCTATTCATTTTCTTAAAAAAGAAAACCAACCCAGCACCAGCTGCTGTTAATCCCCAAGTAAAAAGTGATGCATATAAAGCTGCCTGAATGGGATGTTCTTTTCCAAAAGCAACTAATTGATCAAATGTGCTCATAACTTTCTTATATATAAATTGTTTGCTATTTTATTTGAAATAGACATTTTTTTATCTCCAATTTGAATTGACAAAGAATTATCAAAATCTTCTTTTTCTAAAACGATTATTTGATCTCCTAAAGTAATTCCTTTCTTATCTAAAAACTGCAAAAATTCTGATGATGAATCATCAACACCTACACAAATTCCACTTTCATTTATTGACAATGTTGAGAGTAAACTTTTTTCAATAATTTTTAAATTTCCGTCTTTATCAGGAATAGGATCTCCATGAGGGTCGTGTGTTGGAAAACCCAATAAAGCATCTATTTGATTGATTAATTTTGGAGATTTTATGTGTTCTAACTGTTCTGCAACATCGTGCACCTCATCCCAAGAAAAATTCAATTTCTCTACTAAAAACACTTCCCATAAACGATGTTTACGAACAATATTTGCAGCCGTATGCTTTCCTAAATCAGTAAGTTTTACCCCTTTATACTTCTTATAAACAAGTACATTTTTATCTGATAATTTTTCTGCTACTTTTGATACAATATCTGAATCTGTTGAAATTGGTAAATGTGGTCCATGTTGTTCAATTGAACCAACTGGAATGATAGCAATCTGTTTCTTTTTTTTGATTATCTTTCTCAAATCAGGATCAAATTGATCACGAATAATCATCAAATCACTTTGTATGTACTTTTCTCCATCTAACTTCTAATTTATCTGCTAGATGCATTTTTACTGCCTTTAACAAAACTTCTGCTTCAAGTTTTTGTCCAGCTCGTTTTATTGATTCTAATGTATGCTCTGGTTTTACATCAAATGAATCTTGAAAAATTATTGGTCCTTGATCAAGATTCTCTGTTACATAATGAGATGTTACACCAATAATTTTTGTTCCTCTTTCATATGCTTGTGCATATGCCATTGCACCTGGAAATGCAGGAAGTAATGATGGATGTATGTTTATGATCCTATTTGGATATCTCCAAACAAAATTTGGTGTTAATATTCTCATATATCTTCCTAACGCAATCAAATCTATATCATATTTTTTACAAACTTGTATAATTCTTGATTCAGCTTTGTCTTGACTTTTTTCATTTATTAATACAAAAGGTATTTTAGCTTTTTTTGCCATTGATGATAAGGTATTCTCTGTACCGATCACCACTGAAATTTTTCCTTTGAGTTCTTTTCTAGTCTGTGCACGAATTAGTGTCTGAAGACAATGAGATTCTTTTGTTACAAAGACAGCAATATTCTTCTGTGAATTTGATTCATGATGTGTATTAACTTCCATATGCAATTGTTTACCTAATTTTTCTAAATCAGAATCAAATCTCTTGATATCGATCTTTTTTGTGAATGATACTTCTAAATACATGCCAAAAAGACCTTTGATGACATTCTGATTAACTCTCTCAAGGTTACCTTTTCGTTCAAAAACAAAATTTGTAAAATTAGCTACAATTCCTTCTTTATCTTTTCCTACTACTGTTATCCCAATCAATGTTTTTTTCAATGCCGTCATTGTTGTTTAATCTCATATATGCTTAAGGTATTTTGTAAAAAAAATCAAATAATGCGGGTGGTGGGATTCGAACCCACGAACTCCTAAGAGACAGGGTCCTAAACCCTGCGCCTTTGACCAGGCTGGGCGACACCCGCAAGCATTGTGCAACAACAGACAAATTTATCGGTATTGAATTGAGAATATGAAAAAATTATTCGGTACAAATGGTGTTCGTGGTGTTTTTTCTGAAGACTTTACGCTAGAATTCATTAATGATCTTGTCATGTCATTAGCAGCATATTTTCAAAAAGGAAAAATTTTGGTAGGTTATGATGGCAGACACTCTAGTCCGATTGTTGCAAAAATTGTTTCTTCAGCATTAAATTATTCAGGTTTAGATTGCTATATGGCTGGACTTGTGCCTACTCCTTGTTTAGAATATGCAACAAAAAAACTAGGATATGATGGTGGATTGATGATTACTGCATCACACAACCCTCCTCAGTATAATGGAATCAAACCTGTTGCATTTGATGGTGTTGAAATTTCTCGTGAAGATGAACAAAAAATAGAGCAAATTTTTGATGAAAAAAATTGGATTAAGACTGATATCTTTGGTAAATCATTTGAAGAAAAAAATGTTATTTCTACATACATTGATGGAATAATTTCCTTAGTTGATGTTCATTCCATCAAGGCAAAAAAATTCAAAGTTTGTCTAGATCTTGGAAATGGTGCACAATCGGTTACTGCAAAACAATTATGTGAAAAATTAGGATGTGATGTCTATACGATAAATGAAAAGATTGATGGTGATTTTCCAGGTCGTGGTTCGGAACCTACCCCTCAAAACCTTGAAGAATTATCTAGATTGGTTGTTAATAGAACTTCAAACTTTGGAATTGCGTTTGACGGTGATGGTGATAGGAGTATTTTCTGTGATGAAACTGGAAAAATTTTAACAGGTGACAGTTCTGCCTTACTTCTTTGTGATTATTTACTCCAACATTATCCAAATTCACAAGTAGTGACATGTCTAAACTCTGGTAATATTATTGAAACTATTGTTGA